>CABTXJ010000050.1 GCA_902488785.1 uncultured Eubacteriales bacterium
ATTACCACTCATTAAAGCAATTACGAATTCAGAATTTGTAATGTCAATGCTTTTCTTTAGATGATTTAAATGACCATTATGAAAAGGATTATATTCTGCAATTACAGCTAAGACATTACTATATGAATTACCATTTGTTATCATAGTTTTTCCTTTCTAAAGTATACTTATTTATTATTTTAATATTTTGATATTATATGTTTTAATATTAAATACTAATTAAATAGTAATTAAATATTAAGAATATATATTTTTAATTATATATATTTTGAAATGAATTAGATTAATTAGTATTTGAAACATATACATTATACTGTTATAATAACATATGTAAAACATTATTAAAAGAGAAAAATTAGTTTTAAGTATATTAAAAGTGAAAAAATATAATAGGGGAGATAAGATGAACGTAGATGAATTTGACTATGAATTACCAAAAGAATTAATTGCACAAACTCCATATCTAAAAAGAGATGAAGCAAGGCTTTTAACACTAAATAGAAAAAATGGAAAAATGGAAGATTTAGTTTTTAAAAATATAATAGACTATCTAGAAGAAGGAGATTGCTTGGTAATAAACGATACTAAGGTAATACCTGCTAGAATATATGGTAGAAAAGAAACAGGCGCACATGTTGAAGTATTATTACTTAAAAACATAGAAAAAGATATATGGCAAGCAATGGTAAAGCCTGGAGGAAAACTTAAGGTAGGAGCTAAAATATATTTTGGCAACTTAGATGATGAAAACTTAGTTGAAAATGCTAAATTAAAAGGTGAGATAATTGAAATAGAAGAAGACGGATTAAGAAAAATAAAATTTAGCTATGATGGAATATTTAATGAAATATTAGATGAGATAGGGCTTATGCCATTACCACCATATATTGTTGAAGAATTAAAAGAAAAAGATGCATATCAAACAGTATATGCAAAATATGAAGGATCAGCCGCAGCACCAACTGCAGGATTGCATTTTACAAAAGAATTACTTAAAAAAATAGAAGAAAAAGGTGTAGAAATTGCTAAGGTTACATTACATGTTGGTATTGGAACATTTAGACCGGTTAAGGTAGATACTGTAGAAAATCATAAGATGCATAGTGAAAAATATATAGTTACAAAAGAAGCAGCAGATAAGATAAACAAGGCTAAAGAAAATGGAAAAAGAGTTATATGTGTTGGAACAACATCATGTAGAACAGTAGAATCAGCAAGTGATGAAAATGGAAAAATGCAAGAATGTAGTGGAGATACAGAAATATTCATATACCCAGGATATAAATTTAAAGTTATGGATGCTTTAATTACAAATTTTCATTTACCAAAATCTACTTTGGTAATGCTTGTATCTGCACTTGCAGGTAAAGAAAATATATTAAATGCATATAATCATGCAGTAGAAGAAAAATATAAGTTCTTTAGTTTTGGAGATGCAATGTATATATATTAATAAGATATTAAATATAGTGAGATTATGATATCTCACTTTTTATTTCTTTATTTTTTAGCATATATATGTTACTATTATTTAAAATAATAATATGATAAAATCAATATAATAAAATATAGAAATCTAGAATAATAAAATTACAAAATAAATTATATATTAAAATTAATATAATGAAAATAGAAGAGGTGGTTATGGAAGTTAAAAGATGTCCAAGATGTGGAAATTTTTATAATACAGAAAGTAATGTATGTAGTGATTGCTACAACTTAGAGATGCAAGATGCTAAAAAATTAGAAAATGTAATAGATTTTGAAAATATAACATATGATCAATTTACAAATGATGAAAATTTGGTTAAATATGCAGGACTTGCAGGAGTTAGCTATAATGTAGCTAAAAGATGTTCAAATTATTTAAAAGAAAAATTTTCAGAAGATGAATCAAACTTAACTACAAATAATATTGATGAACTTAAAAATAGTGGAATAATATTATAATATAATTAGTAAATTAAAAATAATAATAAGGAAAGAGGCAGTATGAAAAACAATGTATTAGATACTCTAATAAAAAGAGGATATATAGCACAAACTACAGATGAAGAAGGATTGAGAAAGCAATTAGAAGAAAAAACAACATTTTATTTAGGAATTGATCCAACAGCAGATAGTTTGCATGTAGGACATTTGTGTGTTCTTATGGTATTAAAACATATGCAAGATGCAGGGCACAAACCAATTATTCTTGTAGGTGGAGCTACAGGAAAAATTGGAGACCCTTCAGATAGAACAGATATGAGAAAAGTTATGACAGAAGAAATGATAACTAAAAATGTTAATGCAATAAAAGAACAAGTAAAAAGATTTGTAAGCTTTGAAGGAGAAAATGCTGCAATAATAGTAGATAATGCAGATTGGACATTTAAAGAAAACTATGTTGAGTTCTTAAGAGATATAGGAATACATTTTAATGTAAATAAAATGCTATCAGCAGAATGCTATAAGTCAAGATTAGAATCAGGATTAACATTCTTTGAAATGGGATATATGCTACTTCAAGCAAATGATTTTAAGCACCTATATGAAAACTATAATTGTACAGTACAAATTGGTGGAAATGATCAATGGTCAAATCTAATATCTGGCGTTGATTTAATAAGAAAGTCACTTAAAAAAGAAGTATATACAGCAGGTGTAACACTACTTACAAAAGCAGATGGTAAAAAAATGGGGAAAACAGCAGGTGGTGCATTATGGCTTGATGCAGAAAAGAAAAAACCATTTGAATTTTATCAATATTTCTTAAATATAGCAGATGAAGATGTTATAAAAACTATGAAACTTTTAACATTCATACCACTTGAAGAAATCGAAAGACTTGAAAAAGAAATAGAAAACCCAAATGAATTAAAGAAGATACTTGCATATGATGTAACAAAAATAGTACATGGTGAAAAACTTGCAAAAGAAGCAGAAGAAGCAACAAAAGCATCATTTGGACAAGGTGGAGATGTTTCAGGATTACCAGAAGTTAAAGCAAATGTTGGTGATAATATAATAGATATAGCGATAGGAGCTGGATTTGGAACTTCAAAAGGACAAATTAAAAATCTAATAAAACAAAATGGAATCACATTAAATGATCAAAATGTGGAAATAGGACAAGAACTAAAAGAAGAAGACTTTGAAAAAGGATATGCATTATTAAGAAAAGGAAAGAAAAAAGTTATAAAAATTAGCAAATAAAATATAGTTAAAGTTATACTAAAGATACTCTATGATAATTACTAAAGAAAAATAAAGGGGATAAAATGAAAAAAAATAATTTAAATGTATTAGGCATACGAAAAATTATAGCAATTATATTAGTGTTTTTAATCATACTAAGTAATAATTCTTATGCTTATGGCATTGGAATAAAACAAAGCACAAGAGATGAAAACCTAGTATACCAAACTCATCCAGGTGTTGTTAATATGGCAAGAGAACTTAAGAAAAAACACCCTAATTGGAGATTTGAATATTACAATACAGGATATGATTTTGAAGAATTTGTTAATGTTGAATTCGATGCAGGAAATACTAGAAGCCCTAAAAATTTAATAGAAAGTAATAATGGAACAAGATATGGATCAGAATGGCTAGATCAAGAAAGAATACATTTAGGATTTGATTCATATGCTTCACGAAAAAGATGGCAAGCACCATCTAAAGAGGCAGTAAGATACTTTTTAGATCCTAGAAATTATTTAAATGATGAGAAGATATTTTCGCTAATGATTTTAAGAGGATGTGGTGATGTTTGGGATAATAATACTGCACTTAATTTTGTTAGGAAAATATTAAATGGAAGTCATCAAGGAAGAGAGCAAGATGTAGTTGATGCATCAAAAGAAGCAGATGTATACCTTTTAGAGTTAGCATCTAAATTAAAACAAGAAGGTGGGCTTGAAGGACAAATAGATGGTATAACATATTATAATCCATTAAATATTAGAGCAAATGGATCAAGTACAGAAGAAGTGGTAAGAAGAGGCCTTGAATATGCTAAGCAAAATGGTTGGGATACATTTAAAAAAGGTTTAGTAGGTGGAGCAAATGGAACATTAAAAAGATATATACAAAGAGGGCAGGATACAAAATATTTAATGAAATTTGATTCAGTGACTTCAATACCAGCAGGATACCAATATATGCAAAATATTGAAGCTGCAATATCTGAAGGAAGACTTTTAAGAAGAGGATTACTTACTGCAGATAGCAATCTAACAGGATCATATATATTTAGAATTCCATTATATTATAATATGCCAGATGAAATATCACCAAGACCAGACCTTTCTGCAAACTTTGGATCAACAGATAGATATGGAATAGTTACAGTTTCATCAATATTAAAATTTAGAACAAAACCGTCACTTTCATCTGATTCAGTAGTTATTGGACAACTAAATAATGGGTTAAAAGTTGAAATATTAGAAGGACCTATATCAGCACAAGGACATGAATGGTATAAGATAAGAGTAAATGGAACAGAAGGATATGTATCTAGAGGAGCATATGATGATCCTGAAAAAAACCTTGAAATTAGAAATAACGAAGAAAAGAAACCTAAACCTACTCCAGATGATCAAGGATTTGGATCAACAGATAGGTACGGAATAGTTACTGTAAATACATCACTTGCAGTAAGAACAAAACCAACTTTAGGATCAAGTAGTGTAACTATAACTAGACTTCAAAATGCTACAAAGGTAGAAATATTAGAAGGCCCTATATATGCAGATGATCATGAATGGTATAAGATAAGAGTAAATGGAATTGAAGGATATTCTTCAAGAGGATCGGTAAATGATCCAGATAAAAATATGGAAATTAAAAATAATAATTATGAAAAACCTGAAAAACCTGAAGAAAATGAGAATGAAGGTGATAGTGAAAGTAAACCAAAAGATAATCATGAATATATAGAAAATGCAGAAGAAATATTACCATGTTATGCAGTAACAAAAGGTGAAATAAATTTAACAAAAGATATAAATGGAAAAGACTTTATAACAAAGATACCAGAAAATGTGGAAATATTAATTCTTGAAAAAGAAGGCGATGGAAATTATAAGATATCATTTGAAGGAAATGTTGGATATATTAAGAAAATACAAGCTGAAAAAAATCTATTTAGCTATATAAAATTAAATGGAATACCAAATAAGGAAAAGCCTAAGTTTGATAAACCATTACAACCGGAAAAAACTAAAATAGAAAAATCAGAGACAGAAGGACTAGTTTTTGATGGTAAAAATGAAGGACTAGGAAGATATGATGACAAGTACATATATTTTGATTGGAAGATAAATCAAAAATTATTCGCACTTTCAAATTATGAAAAAATATCAGTATATGACAAAAATGATTTAACAAAGAAAATAGACTTAGAAGAAGATGTTAAAATATTAAAAGGTGAAAAAAGAAACTTAGCAGAAACTAATGTAATTGATGCAAAAGATGCAAAAACAAAAGAGATAGAAAATTCAGAAAATATAGCAAATACAGAAAACAAAGAAAATAAAGAAAAAGCAAATAACTTAAAAACAAATGAAGTAGAAAAAACTATATTAAATCCGACTGAAGTTAAAAAATTAGATGATAGCAAAGAAAATAGTAATGTATTAAAAATAGAAGAAGTTACAGAAGAAATATCAAATGAAAAAGAAATATTAGAAAAAGAAGAAATTAAAAAAGCAGAAGAAAATATAATAAAAGCACTTTCTACTGGAAATATAATTGAATTTAATGGAAAGAAATATACAATTA
>CABTXJ010000051.1 GCA_902488785.1 uncultured Eubacteriales bacterium
ATGAGCCCGACGAGCTGCCAACTGCTCTACCCCGCGATGTATTTATATTATAGTATATAATTAGATATTTGTCAAATATGGATTATACGTTTGTTATTTAAAGAGGTAAATGTAATTAAAAAATAAAAATCACAAAGAAATTAGAAAAAAATAGAAATTATTAATGAAAATGTAATGTAAATATGATATAAATGTTATAGATGTTTTATTAGGAGAAAATTGAAATGGGTTTTAAAGATTATTATGAAATATTAGGAATTACAACTACTAAAGTAACTTATGAAGATATTAAAAATGCATATAGAAATCAAGCAAAAAAATTTCATCCAGATATTAATACAGAAGATAATGATGAAAAAATAAAAGATATAAATGAAGCATATAAAATATTATCAGATGCACAAAAAAAGAAAAAATATGATAGGCTTTGGATTAGTTATGTAGGAAGAAATAAAAAAGAAAATAAAACTTATGATTACATGGAAAAAGATAAAACTTTTAATGAAGAATTTTCTTCTATATTTTTTGGCAATGCTTTTTTTCAGAAAAAGTCACAAGATGAACAAGAAGATTTAAATGTTTATATAAATTTAAAGATATCTATAAAAGAAGCATATAATGGAACAGAAAAAACAATATTATATTCTGGAAAAGAAATACCAATAAAAATTCCAGAAAGAGTAGCAAATTATACACAAATAAGAATTAAACATTTAGGAAAAAGAGATAAATCAAAAATTAGAATGCCTGGAGATTTAATAATTACATTAGATATACAGGATAGTGAAAAATATACAATAAAAGGTTTGGATATTGTAAAAAAATTATATGTTACACCAGCGCAAGTAGTACTTGGAGCAAAAATAGAAGAAGAAGTTTTTGATGAAAATTATTTATTAGTTATACCTAAAAATATATCTAATTTTAAAAAGATAATTCTAAAGGGTAAAGGATTAAAGAAAAATAATACTCATAAGGGAAATTTAATATTTGAGGTTATTATAAAAATTCCAGAAAATATAAGTGAAGAAGAAATAGAATTATATAAAAGAATTAAGGAATTAGAAAAATCTAAAGAAACTCAAGAATAATAAAAAGAAATACATTATACATTTATAGATAATAATTATTATGGTAAGCCATGATAATTATTTTTTATAAATAAATTGTTTGAATTGATTTATTAATATATAAATATACAATTAATTAAAAAAATAGTATAATGGTCATAGACATAATAGCAAATTAGTTAAGTTAGAAATCATAAAAAATTTTTTAAGCAAAAAATAGAAAGGTTAACATGAGATTTTTAGTTCAAAGAGTAAGCAAAGCAAAAGTAGTAGTAGATAATGAAATAGTAGGTAAGATTGAAAAAGGATTTATGACTTTAATAGGAATTAAACAAGGTGATACAAAAAATGAAGCTGATAAGTTAATAAAAAAGATGTTAAAATTAAGAATATTTGAAGATGAAAATGGAAAAATGAATTTAAACATAAAACAAGTTGATGGAAAAATACTTGCAGTATCACAATTTACATTATATGGAGATACAAAAAAAGGTAATAGACCTTCTTTTATAAATGCAGCAAAACCAGAAGAAGCAGAAAAGCTATATGAATATATTGTAAATGAGCTTTCAAAAGAAATTAATGTAGAAAAAGGAGTATTTGGAGCACATATGGATGTAGATTTTGTAAATGATGGACCTGTTACTATACTTTTAGAGGAGGAAAATTAATGATACATATAGTTATGGTAGAACCAGAAATACCATCTAATACTGGAAATGTAGCAAGAACTGCAGCAGTTACAGGTTCAAAACTTCATTTAGTTAAGCCACTTGGATTTTCTTTAGATGATAAATACTTGAAAAGAGCAGGTCTTGATTACTGGGATAAATTAGATATAGAAATACATGAAAATTTTAATGATTATTTAGACAAATATGGATTAGATAACACATACTTATCAACATCAAAAGGCAAAAATGTGTATAGTAAAATAGATTATAAGAGTATAAATGATAAAAATGAAGATATTTTTATACTTTTTGGAAAAGAAACAAAAGGATTACCTGAGGAATTTTTAAAAAAGAATATAGAAAAAACAATAAGAATACCTATGAAAAAAACATTAAGGTGTTTAAATCTTTCAAATAGTGTAAATATTGTTATATATGAAATACTTAGACAATTGGATTTTTTAGATTTTGAAAAAATAAGCGCTAAGTTGGATTAATTGCAAGAAAAGCAATAAAGTGTTAAAATAATAAGGAAATAAGAGGAAAATATGTTTGAAAAATTACAAGAAATAGAAAATAAATATGAAGAATTAAATAAGAAATTAACAGATCCAGAAGTAATATCAAATGGACATGAATATGGAAAAATAGCAAAAGAGCAAAGCGATTTATCTGGCATAGTTACAAAATTCAGGGAATATAAAAAATATAAAAAACAATTAGAAGATTCAGAAGAATTATTAAAAGATCCAGAAATGAAAGAACTTGCAAAAATGGAATATGAAGAAGCAAAAGAACTTATGCCTAAAATAGAAGAAGAATTAAAAGTGCTTCTTATACCTAAAGATCCAAATGATGAAAAAAATGTTATATGTGAAATTAGATCAGGAGCAGGTGGAGAAGAAGCTGCACTTTTTGCAGGTACATTATTTAGAATGTATTCAATGTATGTAGAAAGAAAAGGCTGGAAATTAGAAATTATAAATGAAAATGCAACAGAACTAGGCGGATATAAAGAAATAACATTTATGGTAATAGGAAAAGGAGCATATAGCAAACTAAAATATGAATCAGGAACACACAGAGTACAAAGAGTACCAGATACAGAAAGTAGTGGTAGAATACATACATCAGCAGCAACTGTAGCTGTGCTTCCTGAAGCAGAAGAAGTTGAAATTGAATTAAACTTAAATGATGTAAAAGTAGATGTATTTAGAGCATCAGGAGCAGGAGGACAACACGTAAATAAAACATCATCTGCTGTAAGATTAACACATGAACCTACTGGAATAGTAGTTGAATGTCAAAATGAAAGATCACAAATACAAAATAAAGAATTTGCATTCAAAATACTTAAAACTAAATTATATGAATTAGAAAATGAAAAGAAACAAAAAGAGATTTCAGATAATAGAAAAGTGCAAGTTGGAACAGGTGACAGAAGTGAAAAGATAAGAACATATAATTACCCACAAAGTAGAATAACAGATCATAGAATAGGACTTACAATATATCAATTTGAAAATTTCTTAGATGGTGATTTAGACGAAATGATAAATCAACTAGCAGCTGCAGATACAGCAGCTAAACTTGCAGAGTAAAATATGTAATTAACAAGTATTAAAATCTATATAAAATAGGAGCATTAAAAGGTGCTTCTTTTTTAATGTATATAATAAAAGAGACTTAAAATATATAAAAATATAATATAATAAATGGTATAGCTATTGTAAAATAAGGTAAATGTGATAAAATAAAAGTATAATTATGTAAATTAATAGGACAAACAATCTCTAAAAAGGAGGGCTTTATGTCATATATAGAAGTAAAAAATGTATATAAAAGATACAAAATGGGTGATAATATAATTGAAGCAAATAGCGGAGTAAGCTTTAATATTGAAAAAGGTGAACTTGCAATTATATTAGGTTCATCAGGAGCAGGTAAATCTACAATACTAAATATACTAGGTGGAATGGATACAATAGATGAAGGAACAGTAATAATTGATGGTAAAGTTATATCAGATTATAATCAAAAACAACTTACAACATATAGAAGAAATGATGTAGGCTTTGTATTCCAATTCTATAATTTAATGTCAAATTTAACTGCAAAAGAAAATGTAGAACTTGCATCAGACATTGTAGCAGATGCAAAAGATCCATTAAAAGTATTAGAAGATGTAAAGTTAAGTGATAGAATAAATAATTTTCCGTCACAACTCTCTGGTGGAGAACAACAAAGAGTATCTATTGCAAGAGCAGTGGCTAAAAACCCTAAAATATTACTATGTGACGAACCAACAGGTGCTTTAGACTACATGACAGGTAAAAAAGTATTAAAAATATTACAAGATATGTGTAAAAAACAGGATGTTACAGTAATAATAGTTACGCACAACAGTGCAATTACTCCAATTGCTGATAAAGTAATAAAACTTCATGATGGAAAAGTTTCAGAAATTAAAATCAATGAAAAAACTAAAAATATTGAAGAACTGGAGTGGTAGCCTATGAAAAATAATATGAGGTTAAAAACACTTTGGAAAAATATAATAAGATCTACAAAAAGTTCAATAGGAAGATTTTTATCAATTACAGGCCTTATTGCAATAGGATCATTTGCATTAGTTGGTTTACTAGTTACAGGATCCAATATGAGAATAACTGGTGATAAGTATTTTAGAAAATTAAATGTTGCAGATTTATATTTAATAGGTGAATATGGAATTGATGAAGAACTAATAGGAAAAATTTCAAAGTCAGAAGATATATCTAAAGTAGAATATTGGTATATGAAAGATACTACAATAAAAGGTACAAATAGAGCAATAAGAATAATGTCTATGGGAGATGAATTATCTAAATATAGCATTGTAGAAGGAAGAATGCCAGAAAAAAGCAATGAAATAGCACTATTACATGAACTAAAAAAAGATTATAAAATAGGAGATAAAATAGTATTAGATAAGTATGAAGAGCAAGATGGCGAAGAACCATTAGCTGTAAGAGAGTACACAGTTGTAGGATTTGTAAATTCTGGTGAATATCTATTACATAAGGACCATGGAATATCTGCAAAAGGAGATGGACAATTAAAATCATATGGAGTAGTTAAAAAAGAAGCGTTTGATTATGATAGATATATGATTGCTAGAATATCCTATGATGATTTAAGAAATTA
Source organism: uncultured Eubacteriales bacterium (assembly GCA_902488785.1). Taxonomy (GTDB): domain Bacteria; phylum Bacillota; class Clostridia; order TANB77; family CAG-508; genus JABCPO02. The sequence continues at coordinate 4,931 of CABTXJ010000051.1, forward strand.
TAATTATTTTTCTGAAGAATATAAAAATATGGTTAATAAGCATAAACAAAAATTAGAAAAATTAATAGAAAATGATCCTGAAAGAATGCTAATAAAGACTAGAAATGAAGCACAAGAAGAAATAGATGATGGTAGATTAAAATTATCTGAAGCAAAAGAAAAGATTGAAGAAGGTAGATTAAAATTACTTTCTGCTAGGGAAAAGCTTGATAATGGTGAAAAAGAATATTCAAATGGTTTAAAAGAATATAATGAAAAAATATCTGATGGTGAAAAAAAGTTAAAAGATGGAAAAGAAAAATTAGAAAAAGGAAAAGAAGAAATAAATTCTAATTTTGAAAAACTAAATGAAGCAGAAGAAAAATTAAATAGTGGAAGACAAGAACTTAGAGATAATGGTAAGTTACTAGAAAATGGAAAACAAGAATTAGAAAAATATAATAAAATTTTAGAAGAAAAAAAGAAAGAATTGGATGAAAATGATTCAAAGCTAAAATACTATAAGTTGAAGATTGAAGAAGCTAAAAAGTTATTAAAACAAAAAGATCAAAATTATAGAATAACTAAAAACAAGGAAAAGCTAAGGGAAGAAAAGGATAGATTAGATAAGAAAGAATATGAAATAAGAAATATGTATGATAAGTACATATTAGATAAAAAAATATTAGAAGAAAAAATAAAAAAATCTGAAATAAATGAAACAGAAAAAGAAAGAGAAGAAG
>CABTXJ010000052.1 GCA_902488785.1 uncultured Eubacteriales bacterium
CAATCTGTAACCATTCGTTATTTAAACTAAGCAATACTGCTGTAGCTAACACGGCTGCACCAGTAATTATTAGCCATAGTCGTTTTGTCATACTAAATAGCCTCCTTTAAGCCTTTTTCATAGTTGTATCGGGTTCGATTTTTTTAACTATTTTTTCGGCCTCTGCTATTATTGTTGGCATTTTTTCATCCTCACCATCAATAACGAGTTTTGTGGTCATAAAGTTAACAGTAGCTTCTTTCACTCCATCAAGCTCATTAATAGCCTTTTCCATTTTTGCCGCGCAATTTGCACAATCTAAACCTTCAAGTATAAATTTCTTTTTCATTATTAAATCCTCCTAAATATTATTTGTAATTTTATTTTGAATAATACAAGTCTTTTTCAAATTTTCTTGAAGCATTGCTCATTTGAAATGAAGACTTAAATATATGCCCAAATATCTTCAAAAAATATTCTATTCTACCGCATTACTACTTCTCGTTAATATGAATTAGACCTTGGTCAAATATTTCTCTTACATGATCATCAACTAATGAATAATATACTACTTTGCCTTCTTTTCTGTTTTTCACTAAATTAGCTTGTTTTAAGACTCTCAACTGATGGGAAATTGCTGATTGTGTCATGTTAAGTAATACAGCGACATCACAAACACACATTTCAGCTTCATGTAAAGCCCATAATATCCTGATTCGTGTTGAATCTCCAAATACTTTAAATAATTCTGCTAGATCATAAAGGCTTTCTTCTTGAGGCATTTTATCTCTAACTTGATTTACAATATCCTCATGAATTACATTGCAGTCACATCTTTCAATTGAATTAAATTTTTTAGTCATATTATCACCTCTTTTTAAATCATTTCATCTGATTACTTGAACAAGCATTCATACGTTGTATATTTATTATATTATTATCTTTCTCTTGTGTCAATAGTTATATGAGCATTTATTCAAGTGTTTTTTATATTATTTAAAATATCTCAAAAACATCTACTAAGACATTAGTACAGTCCTTTCTCGGTATCCTGTTCCATACATATCCTTTAAAAAATTCCTTAAAAATAAAGACTTCTCCTTCGTACAAGTTTTCGGTTTCTTTAATAGCTTCATCTAACAGCTTATTACATCACTCATGTAGTCAACTCCTTATCAATAACCTTATAAACAACATTTTTGATAATATCACATGTATAAATCATGTAAAAGTCAATGAAAAAACCGCCAATCAAGAGAACCTAACTCTTAATTGACGGTTTATATTAGTATTAAATCATACTTCCATTTCAATTCCAGATTTAAAGCATATTACAAAGTGGTCATCATAAACACTAACTACCTCAAAAAAATATTTAAATAAATAATTACGTGGATCATCCATTATTTTTCTTTTCTTTTCTATTAAATTAGCATAACCTATAACAAATTCAAACTTTTTTATATACAGCATATAGTTTTCTAAAATAATGTCAAAATATATCCGTCTATCAAGGCAATTAAAAAATACATAAAAAATGCCCTTGAAAAAGCTTCTATATGCTTTTTAGGATTTTTATAAAGGCTTTTTTCTGGTATCTTTGATAACCTAATTCTTTTTGTATTTCTCCACCACAAAAGATCTATAACTAAAAGGTCAAAAATATTAAAGCCTTCTCCTAAAAATAATAAAGTTATAAAATTTTTAGCAAAAGTTGTTTGGCGAATTTTCAAACCTAATATAAAAAATAGGATTGAAAAAATTACAAAATTTGCAATAAATATCCTAGTTATACTAGTTTCTTTAATTTTTTCTTTGTAGTCTTCTATCCCTTTTATTTTTTCTTGCACCTCATCAGGATAAGACATATAATTTTTTAAATTTTTCTCATCTGTTCCAGTAGCTAATATACATATAGCAAAAAATATTATACATAAAATTAATAGTTCAAGTAAAATCATAATCACCTCCAAGGTATTTCATAATTTAATACTTAGCTAGCAGAAGAAATTTAATTTTTTAATTTAAGATTTCAATAATTCCATTATTTCATCTTGAGCATCTCTTCCTTCTCTAAAGAATCTAAGCAAAGGATAACAGTGGCACATTCCTTTGCCAACAATTATTTCATATGGTACATTGTATTTTTCCATTGCTTTTTTAAATTCTTCAGCAAAAGCGTAGAGGCATTCATTTTCTCCAAAATAAAAGTAAGTTTTCGGAAAACCAGTAAAATCTCCTACAGTTCCATCAAGCATATATTCTGGTATATCTTCATCGCCTTTTGTAATTTCTCTTGCTGTTTTAATATATGTAGGTTCAATAATTATATCTTTATGGTTAAGAGCATTTACTTTTTCCCATATTTCTTTATTTTCATCTAAAGTTACATCTGGAATGCCACCAGGTGATACTGAAATTATTTTTCCAGGCATTTTAAGTGGTCTTCCTAGTGCATTATTGTGTAAAAATATTCCTATAGCAAGGCATGCGCCTGATGAAAATCCAAGTACACTTATATTTTCTTCTTTATACATTTTGGTCATTTGCCTGTATGTCTCAAACGAAACTTCATATGTCGTATTTATTTTTATATCTTCAGAGCAAAGAGGATAAAATAAAAACCAAATGTCTTTACCAGTTTGTTCCATTATTCTTTCAGCCAAAGAAAAATCTAATTTATCTGGTTGTGTAATCATTCCTCCGCCAAAAAGATAAAGAACGGCACATTTAGAAGGTTTCTTACTTTTTTGATAAGAAATAACCCTATATCCCATAACATCTCTATCGAAAAGATAATATTTTTTTCTCTTTGCCCTCTTAGTTGCTTTATCTAAGTTAAATACTTCTTTTGAATTTTCTTTCTTTGCATACTCGAGCATTTCTTTTTTGTTTTTTAAAAACATTTTTTTAACTCCTAAAAGTCTTACTATCATTGATGCAATTTTATAATTTAAACTCATTTTATTACTCCTTAAATACCCAATACTTCTTACTTATTCTAATTAACACCAGGCTTATCATTATTCTATATAATCCAAATATACCTAGATTAATTCTACATCTCTCATATATCCATTACAACTTATTTTTAATTACAAGAACAAAACCATTAAGATATTTTCTTGGCAATCATAACACCAATAGGTGCAAGACCTCCATATACCAATTTCATTTCAACTACTTTAAAGCCATGTTCTTCAATAAAATCTTCGAATTGTTTTTCATTCCATTCTTGATACATCTTAAATCCTAAAATAGACATAAAGCCCTTTATAATTTTTCTTTTTATTCCTTGTTTTCCCTCTTTCCATAGAAAAGTTGGCGCAAACAAGATGCCATTGGATTTTAATACTCTGTGTATTTCTTTCATTGCTTCATCTGGATTAGGCATAATATGAAGTGCATTAGAAATTAGCACGCAATCAAATTTTTCATTTTCAAACGATAATGATGTTGCATCTGCCATCTCAAATATAAGATTTTTGCCTTCCCCATGCTTTTTTGCTTCCTGAATCATTTGCTCAGAAAAGTCTGTAGCAATCCAGCTTTTAGTATAATTTGAAAGGATAAATGATAATTTTCCTGATCCACAAGCAAGTTCAAGCACTTTCATATCATTATTTAAATGAGGAATAATATATTTACAAATCTTATCATATACTCCTTTATCTTTTTTCATAAAAGGGGCATACAGCTTAGCAAATTTATTCCAAAACTTTTTATTACTTTTGTCAATCAATTTTAACACTCCTTTTATTATACATTATTATATCTATTGTTTGTTTCATTTTCTTCATTTTTTCCATTTTTCATTATTAAAATTTAATAAGTTAAATTAATTTAATTCACCTTATTTCAGCACTTATAAAATCATATTCATTTATTACATTTAAACATTTATATGCTTATCATCTTCAAGCTTGGACAAATACACAACAGTTTCAACATGCAATGTTCTAGGAAACATATCATATATTTTGATTTTTTGTATATTATATCCATTTGCTAAAAACTCTTTTATGTCTCTTGCAAGGCTTGCGCTGTCACATGACATATATATCATATTATCTACACCGGATGATATTATTTTTTCTTTTACCTCTTCTTTTAACCCTGCTCTTGGTGGGTCTACAAATACATATGAATTTTTAGGTATATCTAATTTAGATATTTCATCTTCTGCCTTACCTAATATGTTTTTAGAATTATCTACACCATTTAATATAGCATTCCTGTCTGCCATTTCTACTGCTTCTCTATTATTTTCAATTGCTATTACTTTTTCAAACATAGAAGAAAATAGTACAGTACTTACTCCTACTCCACTATACATGTCTATTAATACATTGTTTTTTGTATCTTGCTTTTTCAGTTCTTCTAGTATATCACTATATATTTTTTCTGCCTGTTTTTTGTTTACTTGAAAAAAGCTATTAGGGTGTACATAGTATTTTTTATCTAAAAACTCTATCTTAATATCATATCCTACTGCCGCTAAGAATCTATTGTTTTTAATATCTTTTAGGTATATTTGTATATTAGAATCTACTTCATTTTGTTTTAATATATTATTTTTTACTTCTTCTAATTTTTCTTTTTCACTTTTTAAAACTTCATCTGCATTATATTTAGCATCTACTGTAAGTTCTATTTGTATGTTACTGTCTATTACCCTTATCATAATATCTGAAAAGTATTTTAAGTAATTAATATATTCTTCTGAAATAATTTTAATTATTTCATTTATCATATCATTTGCTATATCACATCTTTTGATTTCTATTAATTCATTTGTTTTTCTTTTAAAATATCCTATTTTACTATCTTTTACTTTTAATATAACCTTGTTCCTATATCCTGAAGTATCACTTCCTACTATGTCTATATCTTCTTTGCACATATCTTTTATGTCTTCAATATTTCCTATTCTTTTTAGATTATTTAATACTTTGTTTTTCTTAAATTCTAATTCTCTTTCATATTCTAAATCTTGGAATGCACAATTTTGGCATCTAGGAAAATACTTACACATACTAGTTATCCTATACTTACTTTTTTTCTTAACTTCTGCTATTTCTGCTAATATATAGTTCTTCTTTCCTTTTACATTCTTGATTGTAACTGTATCCCCTAGCCTTGCTCCTTTTATGAAATATACTAATGAATCTTTTTTAGCAATTCCACTTCCATCTTCTGTTACGTCTATTATTTCAAATACTTCCATATTACCTCACATACCTAAATTCTACTATAATTTAAGGCAAATTAAAAGAAGTACTTAAATATTATGAAAAGAAAAAGCAGTAAATTATTTATTTACCACTTTAATCTAATTATAGTTTCTAATTTCATTATTTTAAGACATTTTCTATCATTAATTGTACTTGTCCTAATGGAATACTAAATATTATTCCATAAATAGACATTGCAAATATTAATATTGCAATAATAACTCCAATTCCATAAAGATATTCATTGCTAACCTTAGCTTTTTTAACTTTAATATTTATAAAAGTATATATTAAAAATACTATAAATATAAAAGCTAAAATATAATTTGGTAACATATTCATATAAATTATCCTTTATTTACTAAATTTATTCCAAAAATCCAACCAGCTGTCATGCTCTTCTCTTTGGTCAATGTAA
>CABTXJ010000053.1 GCA_902488785.1 uncultured Eubacteriales bacterium
AAAAGAATTACTAGAAAAGAAGATAAAAGAGCTAGAAGCTAAAGTTAAAACTTTAGAAGCTGAAAAAGAAAAACTTGCAAAAGAAGCAATGGCTAAAAAAGAACAAGAACAAAAAGATAAAGAAAAAGAAGAAGATGCTAAAGAAAATGGAAAAGTTGCAGATGCAAATGCAAATAACAAACCAACAACAAGAAATAATGCAGTAGCAAGTACAAATAAGAAGAACAATAGCAAGAATAATACAAGCAATAATAAGATACCACATGCAGGAGCAGGAAGCGTAATAATGCTTACTATAATAACTATAGGAGCTATTGTATATACTAAAAAAGTTATGAGTAAGAAATAATTTGAAAGTAGTAAAAATAAAGTAAAAACTAAAATTTGAGGTGGCCCCAAAAAACCGGAGTAAAAAAGATGGTTTTTGGGTTATCTCATTTTTTTTATTTCTTTTTTTTCTTTTATCCTTTTACTATTTTTACTTTCTTTAACTAACTAATATATTTTTAAAATACATATGATATAATATGGATTATGGATAAGATAAGAGGAAAAATAATTAATATAATATATGAAGGAAATGAAGGATTTAAGATATTAAACCTTAAATTAGATAATAGGATAATAACATTAAAGGGTAATATGCCAATGGTAGATTTAGGAGATAATATTGAAGCTATTGGTAATTATGTTGAACATAAAAACTACGGTATGCAATTTGATGTAACTACATTTGAAAAGATATTTCCAAGTGAAACAGAAGATATATTAGATTACCTACAATCTGGTGCAATAAAAGGGATTGGACCAAAACTTGCAGGAAGAATAATAGATAGATTCTCTGATGATACATTAGACATTATATATAATGACCCTGCAAAACTTGCAGAAATATCTGGTGTGTCACTTAAAAAAGCAGATGAAATAGGGAGAGAGTTTAGAGCTAAAAGAGAATTCTTTGAACTTTCTAAATACCTAAAACCATATAATTTAAGAAGCAGTGACATAGCTAAAATGTATGCAAAATACAAAGAAAATACATTAGATATTATTAAAGAAAATCCATATATAATAGTAAGTAGTGTTGTAAATGTGTCATTTGCAGACATAGATAAGATTGCAATAAGAGAAGGAATACCATTAGAAAATGAAAATAGGATAACATCTGCAATAATATATGCCCTAAATATTAGCATTAAAAATGGTCATACATATGTTACATATAATAACCTATTAGAGTATTTAAAGAAAATAACTGGAACAAATGAAGAAGTAATTGAGACTGTATTAAAAAATATACACACACAGGGATTAATTAATATAATGGAAGATACTGTGGCATTAGAATCAGTATCAATTGCAGAATCAGAGATAGCAGAAAAACTAATTAGGCTTAAAAATACAAAATCATTTAAGATAACAGGTGCTGTAAAAAAGATAACAGCACTAGAAAAAGAATTAGATATCTCTTTAACTACTGACCAGAAAAATGCAATTAAAGCAGCACTTAAAAACAATGTAACAATAATTACAGGTGGACCTGGAACTGGTAAAACAACTATTACAAAATTCATAGTAGAAATATTTGAAAAAGAAGGCAAAGAAGTAGAAATTGCAGCACCTACTGGAAAAGCAGCAAAAAGAATAGCAGATGTAACATCACATAGTGCAAGCACAATACATAGGATGCTAGAAATAGGGAAGTATGGTGATGACAACTATAATGCAATATTTGTTGAAACAAAAGCCCTAACATCAGATGTAATAATCATAGATGAAGCTTCTATGATAGATACCTTTATGATGACATATATATTAAGAGGAATTGCAGAAGGAAGCAAACTTGTATTAATTGGTGATATTAACCAATTACCATCAGTAGGACCTGGAAAAGTATTAGAAGATATAATTAACTCTGAAACAGTAGAAGTAATTAATCTAAAAACAATATTTAGACAAGCAGCTAAAAGTAATATAATACTAAATGCACATAGGGTAAATGAAGGAAAAGAAATACAGATACTAGAAGATGATGAACATATACAAGATTTTAAGATAGAATATGTAAATAGTCCTGATGAAATATTTAACCTATTACTATTAGAACTTGAAAAAGAAATTAAGGTAAAAGGTGTAGAAGATTTCTTCTACACATCACAGATACTATCCCCTACTAAAAGAGGTAAATGTGGTACAGAAAACCTAAATATGGAAATACAAAAACACTTTAATAAAGAAGCAGATGAAAAGATACGTTATGGAAAAGTAGAATACAAAAAAGGTGATAGGATAATACAAATTAAAAATGATTATGATATGTCATGGAAATTAGGAAAACACATTGGAACAGGTGTATTCAATGGTGAAATGGGAATAATTAGAGAAGTATCAGAAGCAGAAAAACTAATTAAAATAGAATTTGATGATGGAAAAACAGCTATATATGAAAAGCAAGACTTAGAAAAAATAATACACTCATATGCAATAACAGTACATAAGTCACAAGGAAGTGAATTTGAGACAGTAATACTTGTATTATCTGGTGCAACACCAATGCTCCTTACTAGAAACATACTATATACAGCAATGTCTAGAGCAAAAGAAAAACTAATAATAATTGGAGCAAACTACACTGTTAAAAAAATGATAGATACTATTTCAATTAACAAAAGAAAAACATTACTTAATGAAAAACTAAAAGAAGAATCTAAAAAGTATGAATAGGAAAAAGAAAAAGATAAAAGAAAAAGATAAATAAAAAACAACAAGAAATCAAACAAACAAAAACAAACATAAACTAAAAAAGAATAGGAAAGATATGAGATATATATTAGCAAGTAATTCTAAGTTTAAAAAAGAAATATTTGAAAAAGTTGGATACATTTTTGAATGCATAGATAGTAATTTTGAAGAAGAAGAGAAAGAAAAGTACAAAGAAGACAAAGAATTAAAAGAAAAGAAAAAAGACAATATACAAGACCCATATGAGTATGTAATGTACTTAGCTAAGGGAAAAGCAGAAAGTGTATATAGTAACATAGTAGAAGAAGGCAAAAGTATAGATGATGATATGATAATTATTGGATTGGATACAATAGTATACTCAGATAATAATATACTTGAAAAACCTAAAAGCAAGAAAGAAGCAATGCAAAACTTACTTAATTCTTCTAATAAGAAAAATGAAGTAATTAGTGGAATATGCATTATATATGTTAAAGATAATACTATTTCAAAAGAAATAGTAGACTATGATAACACATATATATACTTTAATAAAATAAGAAAAGAAGATGCAAAATACTATGTAGAAAATGAGAAAGATGCACTATATGCATCAGGCTTTATAGTAGAAACATATGTATCTAACTTTGTAAGAAAGATTGAAGGAAACTACTATAATATATTAGGAGTACCAGTATCTAAAATATATATCCACTTAAATAGTTTAGGTATTTATTTAAGTGATTTAAATTAAAATAATTAAAATAATAAAATAATTTAAATGATTAAAAATATATAAAAGTATAATTAACCACACATTATGTACTACATAATATACATAATATGTGGTATAATAATATGATAGGAATTAAAAAAGAAATATAAGATTAATTAAAAAAGATTGAGATTAAAATATATAATTAAGTTTAAAGATTAATTTAAATGGAGGAAGAATAGTAATGAAAAAGATAGTATTAACAGGTGATAGACCTACAGGTAAGCTACATCTAGGACACTATATTGGTTCACTTAAAAACAGAGTGGCACTTCAAGATGAAGTAGAAGAAATGTATATTGAAATAGCTGACTTTCAAGCACTAACAGATAACTTTTCTAACCCACAAAAGGTATCAGATAATGTACTTAACTTAATGCTAGATTACCTATCTGTAGGAATAGACCCAGAAAAGGTAACTATATTTGTACAAACACAAATACCAGAACTATATGAGCTTACATGTTATTACTTAAATATAGTTAAACTAGGTAGATTAGAGGGAAACCCAACTGTTAAAAATGAAATGAGACAAAAGGGATTTGAAAAAAGCATACCAGTAGGATTTTTAGTATACCCAGTAAGTCAAGCGGCAGATATAACATTGTTTGATGCAAACACTGTACCAGTAGGGGTAGACCAATTACCTATGATTGAACAAACAAATGATATAGTTAAAACATTTAATACACTATATGGTAATGGAAAAGATATAGTTAGAAGATGTAATGCAATAATACCAGAAAACAAAATGTCACAAAGACTACCAGGATTAGATGGTAATGCAAAAATGAGTAAGTCATTAAACAACTGCATATACCTAGCAGATAGCAAAGAAGAAGTTGCTAAAAAAGTTATGAAAATGTATACAGACCCAGATCATATTAGAGTAGAAGACCCTGGTAAGATAGAAGGAAATATGGTATTTACATACTTAGATGTATTTGCAACAGATGAACAAATTGCAAAATACATGGAAGGCTTTAATACATTAGAAGAATTAAAACAAGGATACCAAAAAGGTGGTATAGGTGATGTTAAAATAAAGAAGGTATTAATTAATGTATTAGAAGATGAATTAGAACCAATTAGAGAAAAAAGAAAATACTATGAAGAAAATATGGATTTAGTTAAAAAATACCTAGAAGAAGGAACTAAAAAAGCAAAAGCTAAAGCTAAAGAAAAGATAATTGAAATTAGAAAGGCAGTAGGGGTAGACTATAATTTTTAAGAAAAATATTTTAAAAATTATTAAAAACTAGAAAAAGAAACAATAAGAAACAATAAGAAATAATAAAAAAAGAAGAAACAAAAAAGAAAATAACTTAAAACAAAAAGAGAAAGTAATAGGAAACAAGAAAAATAGAAAGGCAAATACATGGAGAAAAACAATAAGAAAGTAGAATTATTAGCACCAGCAGGATCATATGAAAAAGCAGTAATTGCATATATATATGGAGCAGATGCAGTATATGTAGGAACACCAAATGTATCACTTAGAACAAGAGCAAAAGTAGATGATGATAGCTTAGATAAGATAATTAAATATGCTAAGGCACATGGTAAGAAGGTATATTCTGCAGTAAATATATATGCAAATGATGATGATTATAGTGAAATAATTAAACAAGTTAAATACTTAGCTAAAGAAGGAGTGGATGGGATAATAGTATCTGATGGTGGAGTAGTAGACATAGTAAAAGAGTATGCACCAAATATACCAATTAATATATCTACACAAGCAAATACATTATCACTTCCAGCATGTAATTTCTGGTATAAAAATGGAGCAAAAAGAATAATTATGGCAAGAGAAATTACAAAAGAAAATCTAAAAAAGATTATGGAAGGAAAACCAGAAGACTTAGAAATTGAAGTATTTGTTCATGGAGCAATATGCTTTGCATACTCAGGAAGATGTTACCTAAGCCATTATTTAACAAATAGGAATGCAAACAAAGGAGACTGCGTACAAAGCTGTAGGTGGAACTACAATATGTA
>CABTXJ010000054.1 GCA_902488785.1 uncultured Eubacteriales bacterium
GAGAAGAGAGAAAAGAACTTTTAATAGACTTAAAGAAATTAGCAAATGAAGTAACAGAAAAAAGAGCACAAGGTGAAAATCAAATTGAAATATCTGGTGGATATGATAAGCTATTTCAATATATAGGAAAACCAATAAATATCGATGTAAACAATATAGGAACTGAATTTTCTAAAATAAGAGAAGAAGCGTTAAATAATTTTGAGAAAAATAAAAAATCTAAACAAATACAAGAAAAAATAGATAACTTAAATGCTTTTATAGGTGATAGACAAAAATCAAAAGATGATGATAAAGAAGCAAAAGAAAAAATACAAGAAGATATAGCTGATAGCAAAATTAAAAAAGAAGACCTTGATTTAGATAATGTTGATAAAAAAGAAAAAGAGCAAAAAGAAAACGAAAATAAAAATCAAGAAAAAGAAAATGATAAACAATCAGAAAAAGAAGACGATTCTAGTAAAAAATCATATACAGAGCAATTTAAGGCAAATGGGCCTACTAGAATAAATCCTACAAATACAAGACCAAAAGATATAACAAATGATGAAACAGAAATTGCAAAAGAAAGTATGTTTTCTAAATGGAAGAAAAATGTATCAGATAAGTTTAATCAAATAAAAAATAAAGTTAAAAATAAATTTGGTAGTTTTAAGAAAGAAAAAGACATTGATGAAAAAATTACTGATAATATAAATGAAAATGAAAATATAAAAAATAATAATCAAGAAACGGTTATAATTCCAAATAATAAAAAAGAACAAGAGCAAGAACAAGAAAAAGAACAAGAAAATGATACAGTTGATAAAAAGGGAAGAATATATATATCTAAAATTTTGAATTTTAGAGGTAAAAGTAAAAAGAATAAAGATTTAAAAGAAAATGAGTCTAATAATAATAGCAAGGGTAGCAATGATATAAAAAATAATCACAATAAAGATAATAGTGATAATGATAAAAATATATTTGAAAAAGCAAAAGAAGAATATGATCAAATAAAAAAAGAAATAGAGGCAAATGTCAGTGCTCAAAAAAATATAGATACATTCATATCAAAAAGTATAGATGATATTGAAAGTGGAAAATATATAAATAAGGAAAATAATAAAGAAAATCAAGAAAAAGAACAAGAAAATGATCAAAGGGACATATAATATTTAACTAATTATTTGATCAATAAATGAGGTGCAAATTGGAAAAAGAATTAAAAAAAGAAAAAATAGGAAAAGAAGAATATATAAAAAAGCTTGAAAAATTAACAAGTAAATATAATAATATTTGGAATACATATTATGATGATTTTTCTGAAACTTTTAAATTAAAAGAAGAGCAAGAACTATTAAAAAAAGATCAAAAAGAATATGATGAATATATTGAAAATCCAGATATTATTATGACAGATGAGCTTAATTCTGCAAATGATAAAAAAGAAAATCTACAAAAAGAGTTAGATCAAATAGAAGAAAAATTAAATGATAAGAATATATCAAACCAAGAAAAAGAACTACTTTTAAAACATAAAGAAGACATACAATTTGAATTAGAAGATATACAGTTAGAAATTGAATTACTTGAAGTTAAAAGCTTTGCAAATAACGCACCAGAAGATAAGTCAGATGATATTGAAGATATTAAATTAGATATTGATCAAGAAAACTATAGAAATACATCAATTGGAAGTACAGAAGCAGATTATGATAAAAGATTAAAAGAATGTTTAGAAGAAATAAAAAAATATATAGCTGAAAATAAGATAGAGCTATGTATTACAGAAGATGAAAATGAAAAAATAAAAGTAGATAAATATAAAAAAAATAAAGAAATAATTAACAAGTATAATAAAAAGGTAAAAAGAATAGATATTGAAAAAGATGAATATTCAGAAGAAAAAAATTCTCTATTAAAAGCTATATCTACTGTAGGTATTTATGAAAGAAATAGAGAAAAGATACAAGAAGATAATGATTTGCTTCAATTCGAAGAAGAAATTAATAAAGAAAAATCAGAAAAAGAACTTGAAGAACAAAATAGGCTTTCATTTGAATGGTATGAAAATGGCAAAAGATTTAGATATACTGAAAAAGATTCTACAAAAAAAGATAAACAAGAAGAAAAACAAAATAATAATCAACCTAAAGAAAAGAAAATAGACGAAGAAGAAGAAAAATATAGAAATAAATATGACAAAAATTATAATGAAATAAAAGAAGTAGAAGAAAATTTAAATAATTATAAAGAAGAAAAAGAAAAATTAGAAAAAGAAATAGATAAAGCAACTATGTTACAAGTAATTTTAGAAAAAATAACTGCACAAAAAGGTAAATTATGTACAGCAGAGACAAGACATATAGTAAGAGATATGTATAATGATTTAGAAAACAAATTAGATCAAGAAGAAGATGAAATTAACAAAATATTTATTAAAAAACAAATGGAAAGTTTAGAAAATACTGGTTTAGATTTAACAGATAAGAAGATACTTACCGAAACAATTGAAGAAGATATATTAGAAAAAGCAGAAATTGCAATTGAAGAAATAGTAGAAATAGAAGCAACTTTTGAGTTACAAAAAGAACTTTTAAATGAAGACAAGAATTTAGAAGAAGAGCAAATAAAAGAAGAAGAAAAAGAACAAGAAGATAGTAAAGAAGAAAATAAAAGCATAGCAGAACAAATGGATGAAAAAATACAAAATACAAATTATGAAATACAAGGTAATGAATTGTCAAATAGAGATGACGATGAATTAGAAAGATAGAAAATATATTAATATTTAACTATATTTAAAGTGAACCTAAATTATTAGACAAAAGTATAATAATGAGGGTTCATTTTTTATTATTATTTGTTCTTTTGTTTTTTTCTTTTAATTAAAATTTTCTTTTTCTTAAATTATCTATCAAATATAGAATAATAATTATACATAATAATTATACAAAATAAATAATTAGTTTACCAAAAAATAATATAAATAATAGGTTTAAAATGTAGTTATCCACAAAGTTATACACATTTTTAAGGCTTTATCCACATTTTTTAACTGTTTTATGTAATTTTATGTAATACTTTTGTTAAAATTGACTTTGCCTATATATAGGAAAAAATTGATGTTTTTATATAAAAATATTACAAAATGATATGTAATAAATATACATAATATTATTATTGAAATATATTATATCTTTTTACATTAATACTATTATATGATAAGATATATGTATAAAAATGATAGAATATGGAGTAAAAAAATATGATAAACAATATGGAAAAAATAGTTGGATTTTGTAAGGAAAGAGGAATAATATTTCCAGGATCTGAAATATATGGTGGATTATCAAATACTTGGGATTTTGGTCCACTGGGAGTAGAAATTAAAAATAATGTAAAAGAAGAATGGCATAAAGCATTTGTACAAAAATGTAAGTATAATGTTGGACTAGATGCTGCAATATTAATGAATCCAGAAGTTTGGAAAGCATCAGGACATCTTTCAAACTTTTCAGATCCATTAATGGATTGTAAGGAATGTAATACAAGACACAGGGCAGATAAGTTAATAGAAGAATATATGTTTCAAAATGGGATTGACGGTGTAGCAGACGGTTGGTCTTTTGATAAGATGCAAAAATATATTATAGACAATAATATAGTATGCCCTAATTGTGGAAAATTAAATTATACAGAAATTAGAAAATTTAATCTTATGTTTAAAACATTTCAAGGTGTAACAGAAGATAGCACATCTGAGATATACCTAAGACCAGAAACAGCACAAGGTATATTTGTTAATTTCAAAAATACGCTAAGATCAACTAGAAGAAAACTACCAATGGGAATTGCACAAATTGGTAAGGCATTTAGAAATGAAATAACACCAGGTAATTTTATATTTAGAACAAGAGAATTTGAACAAATGGAACTTGAATTTTTCTTTGATCCTGAAGATGGAAAAGATTGGTTTGAATACTGGAAAAAGTATTGTAAAGACTGGTTGTTAGATCATAATATGACAGAAGAAAATATACGTTTCAGAAATCATACTAAAGAAGAATTATCACACTATAGTGCAGGTACAGCAGACATTGAATACCTATTTCCATTTGGATGGGGAGAACTATGGGGTGTTGCAAATAGGACAAACTATGATTTAACACAACACGAAAATTCATCAAAAGAAAGCATGAAAGTTAGAAGAGAAGATGGAACAGAGTTTATACCACATGTAATAGAACCATCAGTAGGATGTGATAGAGTACTTTTAGCACTACTATGTGATGCATATAATGAAGAAGAATTAGAAAATGGTGATACAAGAACAGTATTAAAACTAGATAGAAGACTTGCACCATACAAAGTAGCAGTATTACCACTATCTAAAAAACTAGGTGAAAAAGCAGATGAAGTATATGCTATGGTAGCAGATAAGTTCATGACAACATATGACGAAACAGCAAGCATAGGAAAAAGATATAGGAGACAAGACGAAATAGGAACACCATATTGTGTAACAGTAGACTTTGAAACATTAGAAGATAATATGGTAACAGTAAGAGATAGAGACACAATGGAACAAGACAGAATAGAAATATCTGCATTATGTGATTACCTAGATAAAAAGCTTAAATTAAATGAATAATATTAAAAGATATTAGAAGAAAAAAATACAAGGAAAAACAAGATAATATGACAAAAAGAAAAATAATGTATGATAAAATAATTTGCTATATACCTGAAAATATATCTAATATACAAGAATATATTAAATTCGCAAATAAAAAAATATATAATATATTTAATGAAAAGCTAAATGAAACTAATACAAATATGAAGGTAAATATATATTATCTAATACCTGATTTAAAGATATTAAAAGATAATAAATGTGATAACAAGAAAATTAAAGAAATAATATATACAATATATGACTTAAATAATAATTATGGAAATGATAATGATAATGGAAATAAAAAAGATAATATACAATACACATATCATATATTATTAGATTCAATGCTATACAAAATGCAACAAATACAATATATTATGACAAATAGCTTTGATATATCAAATGATATACCAAGCTATATGTTACTTGCTATATACTTTGATTGTTCAAATATATTAGTAGAAAATGATATTAAATTAATTAATAAATCATTAGAAGATTATTCTAAAAAAGTTAATAATAGTATAGGAAAAATATTTTTAGAAAAGTATAATGTATATAATATGGAAAATATGGCACCTTCTACTAAAGAAAACTTTGTAGAATTTAATAACTTTTTAGAAAATGTTGATATAGAATATATGGAAATGATAGACCTTAAGATAGCGGCAGATATATATAAGGTAGAAGAATACTTAA
>CABTXJ010000055.1 GCA_902488785.1 uncultured Eubacteriales bacterium
CTTTCTTTTCTTTCTTCTTCTTCAAGCTTTCTTTTTATTTCTTCTTCTAATAGTCTTGCTTCTCTTTCTTCTTTTTCCTTTTGAGCCTTTAGCTCTTTTAATTTCTCTTCTGCAAGCTTTTTAGCTTCTTCTTCTATCTTACGTTTTATTTCTGCTTTTTCAAGCTCTATTTTTGCTTTTTCTAATTCTTCTTTTTCTGCTTTGACTTTTTCAAGTTCTTTTGCTTGTCTTCTTTGAGCTATTTTTTCTATTCTCTCTTTTTCAAGGTTCTTTTTTCTAATCTCATTTTCTATTTCTCTTTCAGATATTTCCTTAGTATATTTCTTAAGAGAATTACGCATCATTTCCAAGTTTTCTTTCATCTTAATTAGTTCTTGCTTTTTAGCTTCTTCTTCTTCAATTTGTTTTATTTTTGCTTCTTTTTCTGCAATCCTCTTATTTCTTTCTGTTTCTTCTAACTTATCATATGTTTCTTTTTCTATAACTATACTAGAATTTCCTAATATATTTTCTTCATCTTGCATGCTTCCACCTGAAAGATATTGCATATCATTTTCTTCATCATCTTCATCATTTATATAATTTACATTATTTTGATAATTCTCATAGTTTTGTTCTTGCTCTTGTTTTTCCTTTTGTCTTTGCCTTTTTTCTCTTTCTTTAAGTTCTTTTTCTATTCTCTTTTCTATAGCTTCTATATCATATCCTTTTTCATCTTCTTCAATATCATTTTCTTTTTTTGTTTCTAACTCTACTTTTTTGTCTTCCAATCCTACAATACCACTTAAATTAACTTTTTCGTTTTTCTTTACTTTTCCTTCATCATTATTATCAAAATATATTTCATATAATTCATCTTCTATTTGCTTATCTATATTATTTTCATCTCTATCTACTACATTATTTACATTATTTTCAACATTTACTTCACTATTTTCATTTTTTATACTATTTACACTACTCATATCTTTTTCTTCTTTTTCTTTTTTTTCTTCTTCTACATTTATTTTTATTTTTGTTAAATCATCATTTTGCATATATTCTTTACTTATTTCTTTTTCACCTCTTATTATACTCTTACATATAATTTCAGCTTCATCTTCTTGCATCTTCTTATTTCCTAATACTGCAAGTGATTCTATATATATATAGTCTTTCTTATCTAGCTCTTCTACATCCTTTATATCTTTAATATGTGCTACTAATTTTTCAAGGTTCTTCCTTATTTTAATCATACTATATGAGTAATTACATTTTGTATATTCTAAATTCTTTGTTACTATTCCAAGTGATATTATTTCTTTTAATATCTCTTCATATAGTCTTTTTTCATCATAGCTTAAGTTTTCTCCAATTGTACTTAAGTCAGTGTAATCATTTTCTTTTTCATTTTCATATTCGTTTAATAATATCTCAGAATAATTACTATCTATCATTTCTTCTGCATAGTATCTTTGTGGTAATTTGTCTTCTAAATTACCTTGTATATCATAGTTTTCTGAAAATTTTGCATTAGATAATTTAAAACTTTGAGCAGTTGGTTCAATTCCTTTTTGCTTTAAATATATTATCCTAGATTCTATCATTTCAGGGTTTAGCCCAAGTATTGATATATTATTTAACATTGCATCTAACATTCCATTTTCAACTAATATATCTAGGTTTTCATATATATTTTTGTATGGTTTAACAAATAATGACATTGAGCTTTTTAGTTCTTCTAAAAGTCCAACTTCATACATAAAATTATATATTGAAATGATATTTTCTATCTTACCTTTTGAGTATATAACAGATGGTATTTCAACTTCTGGGTTATTTAGCAAATTCTTTTCTTTAAAGAATTCATTAATCTTTTTTATCTCTTCTGGATCACCTTCTGTAATTACTGTTAAGTTCTTTTCAATATCTGTATTTTTAATATCATTATCATTTGCTATTTTAGCTAACATTTCTGCTACATTTTCTGCTTCACCTTTAATAAGTAAATTTGGGTTATTTAATATATCCTTATCTAATCCTCTTTTTAAAATTTCTGTTACTACTTTTTCTATATTTTCACTATCACCTTCTAGATAAAGAATTGCACTATCTTCTACTAACTTTTTAGGTAGGTCATATTCTTCAATTGTTTCATGTATTGCTATAATATTATCTGGATCTTCTAATAATAGTATCTCAGGGTTTGAAACATAGTATGCTCCATCTTTAATTTCTTCTAAGCTTTCTACTACTTTTAATAGATTTTCTGGATCTGCATCGCTTAGTATCTTAGGATTAATTTTAAATATGTTCTTATCTAATTTTCCCTTTTCTACAAGCTCTATATACTCCCTTACATCTGATATATTAGATTCTACTATTGCTTTAGTATCTCTAGATGCTATTCCTGCAAATAATTCATCATATTCACTCATTAGTTTTAGTTTAGCAATTAGTTTGTTTAAAGTAATAGTATCATATGTTAGTACTTCTGGTACTTCTGCTATTTTTTCTTTTGGTATGCCGCTATCTTTTATTTTAGATATTATCTCTTCTATTTCTTTTGTTTCATTTGTGTATACTATTTCAGGCACTTCTACTATTACTCTTCTTGGCACCTTGTTTCGCTCTAACATGTTAATTATTGCCTGCACTCTAACTCTTGTTGTTTGTGCAAGTATCTCAGGATTTTTCTTTAATATATTAATTCCTAACTTTTCACTTTTATCATCATATAGTTTAATTAAATCTTCTACTATGTCTGCATCATTATAGTATAGTACAGATGGATCTTTTTTAAGTACTATATTTTTAAGTTTTGTTTTTTCTAAAACATCTAGTATCCTATCTATTTCTTCTGCAGTTCCATATGCTAATACATTTGCAAATTTAACATATTCTTTTTTAGATATATTATGTTTTTCTAAAACTTCAGCTATTTTTTCCATTTCATCATCTTTTCCTATTGCAATTATTTCAGGAAATTCTTTTAATACATCTAAATTAATATTTAGTTTTTCAAGTGTATTTTTAACCTTAGAAATTCTTGAAGCATTTGTTTTTTCAATAACAAATGGATTTTTTTCTAATATACATGTATCTAGTTTTTCTTCTTCAAATGCGTCAATAATATTAGATACTTTGCTTGCTTTAACATTTAATATCTCTGGGTATATATTAAACATTGAAGCACTTAGTTTCCTATCTCTTACTATATCAATTACTTCTAAAGCATTTTCTTTATTTTCTAATTCAATATCATTTTTAATTATTATTTTATCTAATAATTTTTCATTTTGTTTTGGATTATTTGCCATCTCTACTCCTTAAAAGGTTATTTCTGTATATGATCCTACTATCTTTCCTACTATATTTTCTTTTTCTTCTTTTTCTAAGTTCCTATCATATTTCATTACATCTAGCCTATTTGTTCTTGTATTATAATATGCTACATAATCCATATGTATGTATTTAGCTTTAGTATCAAATACTATAGTTGATGAAAATAGCATTCCATCTTTTTTATATCTTCCATGTGGGCATCTAAATGCATACATAAAGGTTTGTTTTCCTGTTTCAATAGGTACAGATATATATTCCTTATAGTTCTCTTTTGATAATACATCTTTTGAATTGTTTAATCTACCTATGTATGGAATTTTTGCATTTTTGTATGAATTAATACCATCATCTTCTAAAAATGGATCTTTTAGTTCTGATATTGGCTTATCTGTTACTATTTCATAATTAGTTTGTTTCAAATTACTTTTCACTTTGTATTTTCTAATATATCCATGATGTTCTAGCTGTTTTATATCTTTAAATACTGTGCCTTTGGATCTTGTTCCTACAGCTTTTGCAAGCTCACTATATGAAGGTGTTTTGCCATAGTTTTGTTTTGCATATTCTACTATATAGCTAAACATCTTCTTTTGCCTCTTATTTAATTCTTTTTCATAAAGCCTGTAATATTCATGCTTGCTTTCATAATCTTTTTTACTCATACCACTCAAAATACCAATCTAATATATTTACTGTATCGCCTTCTTGTATTCCCATTTCTTTTAGTTTCTTTTCTATACCCATATCAATTAATTGTTTATGGAAATAGTGCATAGATTCTCTGTCTGTTACGTTTACTCTATTTAATAATTTTTCTACTGCTTTTCCTTCAATATTATATATCTTTTCTTTTCTTTCTGTAGTTACATATATATTGTAGTCTAAACTATCATCACTACTTTCTAGTTTAAATACTTTTTCTATTTTTATTTCTTCTTTTGGTATATTTTGAAGTTCTTCTGCTAAATAGTTAATAACTTCTCTTACGCCTTTTCCTGTAACTGATGATATTTCAAATGCAATAATTCCTTCTTTTTCTGCTTCTTTTTTTAGCTTTTCTATGTTTTCAGTATTTCCTGCATCTATTTTTGTAATACACATTATTTGTTTTTTTGATCCTGTTTTTTTGCTAAACTTTTTAACTTCTTCATTTAATATCTTAAATCTTTCAACTGGATCTCCTTCTAATCCTGTTGAGTCTACTAAGTGTAATAATATCCTACATCTTTCAACATGTTTTAAGAATTTAAGTCCTAGGCCTACACCTTCAGATGCACCTTCTATTATTCCTGGTATATCTGCTATTACAAATTGCCTATTATAGTCGTCTGTTGCAACTCCTAAGTTTGGTGTAATTGTAGTAAATGGATAGTCTGCAATTTTTGGTCTTGCTTTAGTTACAGTAGATAAAAATGTTGATTTTCCTGCATTAGGAAATCCAAGTAGCCCTACATCTGCAATCATTCTAAGTTCTAATATAACAGTTATTTCTTCCTTTTTTTCTCCACCTATAGCAAAATTAGGTGCCTGTCTTATAGAATTCTTGAAATGTACATTTCCAAGACCTCCTTTGCCACCTTTTAGTATTAAGTATTTCTTATCTTCTTCAATTATATCTTGTATAACATGGCCTTCTTCATCTAATATTACAGTTCCTTGTGGCACTCTAACTATTAAATCATCACCACTTTTACCTGTCATATTACTTCCTTGACCATTTCTACCATCTTCTGCTTCATATAGTCTGTTATATCTAAAGTTCCCTAAAGTGTTTTGGTGGTTGTCTACCATAAAGTATACATCTCCACCTCTTCCACCATCTCCACCATCTGGGCCACCATCTGGTACGAATTTTGCTCTTCTAAAACTTCTTGAACCGTCTCCACCTGATCCAGCTCTTAGTCTTATTTTAATATAGTCTACAAACATCTATCTTCCTATTATCTCCATTCTTTCTTTAATTATATTGTATTTTCTTTTTAAGTATTCTTCTACCTGAAAATATATCTAATATACAAGAATATATTAAATTCGC
>CABTXJ010000056.1 GCA_902488785.1 uncultured Eubacteriales bacterium
AAAAGGGGTATTGAAATAATACCTCTTTTTACATATATAACAAAAAAATTTAAGATAAGAAAACAAAAAATATATGAGATGAGATAAGATAGTATAGGATATAGAATAACTATAAAGAAAACAAAACGGCAGGTAGAAAAAGTGAGATATAAAAAGTATAGAAATATATACGAGCGAAATAGGCAAAATGAAAGAATAAAAAATAATAGAAAAAAACAAGAAAGTATAATATAATAGAAAGATAGAAAGAAAGATAAATAGAGAGAGATAAATATGTATAAATTAGAAAGTAATTATAAGCCAACAGGAGACCAACCTAAAGCAATTGAATACTTAACAAAAGGAATAAAAGAAGGAAAGAAATTTCAAACATTATTAGGAGCTACAGGAACAGGTAAAACTTTTACTATAGCAAATGTAATAGCAAATACAAATAAACCTACATTAATACTTGCACATAACAAGACACTAGCAGGGCAACTATATAGTGAGTTTAAAGAATTCTTTCCAAACAATAGAGTAGAATATTTTGTATCATACTATGATTATTATCAGCCAGAAGCATATATTGCACATAGTGATACATATATAGAAAAAGACGCAAGTATAAACGATGAGATAGATAAGTTAAGACACTCTGCTACAGCATCACTATTTGAAACAGATAATGTAATAATAGTAGCATCAGTATCATGTATATATGGATTAGGTGATCCAATAGACTATGAGAATATGATTGTATCATTAAGACCTGGTATGGAATTTAAAAGAGACGATGTAATGAAAAAATTAGTTTCAATGCAATATACAAGAAATGAAGTGGATTTCAAAAGAGGAACATTTAGAGCAAAAGGAGATGTACTTGAGATATATCCATCTAATAAAGAAGAATCTGCAATACGTGTAGACTACTTTGGAGATGAAGTAGACGCAATATATGAAATTAATCCACTTACAGGTAAGAAGATAATGATAAGAAACCATGTTATGATATATCCTAATTCACATTATGTTACATCAAAAGAAAAATTAGAAAGAGCAATACAAACAATTGAAGAAGAAAAAGAAGAACAAATTAAGTATTTTAAAGAAAATAATAAGTTAATTGAGGCTCAAAGAATAGAAGAAAGAACTAACTTTGATATGGAAATGCTTAAAGAAACAGGATTTTGCAGTGGTATAGAAAATTACTCAAGACATATATCTGGTAGAAAACCAGGATCACCACCATATACATTACTAAACTATTTCCCTAAAGATTTTCTTTTAGTAGTAGATGAATCACATGTAACAATACCACAAGTTAGAGCAATGTATAATGGAGATAGGGCCAGAAAAGAATCATTAGTTAAATATGGGTTTAGATTACCATCTGCATTTGACAATAGGCCCCTTAAATTTGAAGAATTTGAAGAAATAATTAACCAGTGCATCTTTATGTCAGCTACGCCTGCAGACTACGAAAAAATGCATTCTGGAGACAATGTGGTAGAACAAATCATTAGACCTACAGGACTACTTGATCCAAAAGTTGTAGTAAAACCTGTAGATGGACAAATTGATGATCTAATATCTGAAATAGTTAAAAGAACAGCAAAAGAAGAAAAGGAAAGGACATTAGTTACAACCCTTACTAAAAAACAAGCAGAGGATTTAACTAAATATCTAAAAGAAATTGGAATAAAAGCGGAATATATGCATTCAGATGTTAAGCCACTTGAAAGATTAGAAATAATTAGAAATTTAAGACTTGGAGTATTTGATGTATTAGTCGGTATAAATTTGTTAAGAGAGGGATTAGATATACCAGAAGTTACACTAGTTGGTATACTAGATGCAGATAAGGAAGGTTTCTTAAGAAGTGAAAGATCACTACTTCAAACAATTGGAAGAGCTGCAAGAAACTCAAATGGTACAGTAATAATGTATGCAGATGAAGTAACTAAATCTATGGAAGTTGCAATTAAAGAAACAAACAGAAGAAGAAAGATACAACAAGAATATAATGAGAAAAACGGCATTATACCTACAACTATTAAAAAAGGAATACATGATATTATTAAAGCAAGTATTGTATTTGAAGATAAGGCTAAATATAATATATCTGATGAAGATAATATTGATGAATTAATTGCAAAACTTACAGATAGGATGGTAGAAGCAGCACAAGATTTAAACTTTGAAGAAGCGGCAAAATTAAGAGACCAGATAAAAGAGTTAGAAAAATTGTTGTAGAATAAAAGATAAGGAAAAAAGGTAAGATTATTCTAACCTTTTTTTAATGTTAAAAAATTATGTGTTATGTATATAATGATTTAAAAGGAATAATATAGCAGATATAATTAAGATATATTAAAAGGAGCAAAATGTATGAAAAAGAAAAAGAAAATTTCGATATTTGCAATTTTTGCTATATTGTTTGTTATAATAGTTGGGAGGAACAGTAGTTACTCTTTAAATGAAATAGTTGTAAGTAATAATAGGCAAAATATATATCAAAAAGAAGAAAAGTTTGAGACAGTAAAGGGATCAAAGCTTAAAATAGGTGACTATGTAAATTATGATCATACACTACAAGTAGACCCAGTAACAAAAGAAACAATAAGTGTACCAAAAGAAAAATTAACATATACATCAGTTAAAGGTGACTTAGATAATTCAGGAAATGGATATGGTACTCAAACAGTTGATGTAAGTGAATATAAGACAAAGTGGAGAGTATATGATATACAAGGTGACCAAGTACTTTTAATGCCAGAGACAAAACCAACAGCAGAAATAAATACAAAAAGTGCATTAGGATATTTATGGCATGAGAAAGAAGCACATAATATAGCAGGATTATATGGTTATGGATATGGTGCAGATGAAACAAAAGAGTTTAATTATGAAGTAGGTTCTAGAATACCATCAGAAGGTGACACAAGGCTAGAGACAAAAACTGGAACAGGTGCAAGACCAATGTTACTTTCTGATATTGAAGAAGCATATAGTATAACAACAGATGAAAGAAGGCAAGAATTAAGTGATGATGGTAGTAAAACAAATTGGCCAGTGGGATCAAATAAGTTAGAAGAGGCAATATATTATCCAACATTAAATAAGAGTAATGCAAGAGCAACAGAAGAAAAAACAGATGATTATGCAGCGTGTGATATAGGGGTAAGTAAGAAACCTAAAAAATTAACAGATATAAAAAGTGAATATTACTATATAAATAAATTAGATAAAGTACATACAAAAACATATGATGCAAAAACAAGAAAAGACATACAAAAAGAAATAATACACAAGTACTCGAATTACCTAGGATCTGGTAGCTTCCTCGTTGCTATATACGGCGTTCACTTCCACAGTGGCTATGTCTACACTAACAGCTTTGGCTCAGAGAGCAACCGCTTCGGCGGTGGCAATATCTCATACTTCTATAGAGATGAAAACACTTTGTGCCCGCGCCCAGTTGTTTTTCTATCTTCTACGAACAAATACTACAAAGAACAAGGAGAAGGTGAATATGCAACATACAGTCTTATAAAAGAAGAAAATAAAGAATCGCAGCATCTCAAAATCCAGAACCCTTACAATGTTAGCTTGAATAATGTAAGCTTGAATGGTAAGTGCACGGATAGGTTGTTATTTGAAAGTAAGTTAGACGCTCCCACACAAAATGTGGTTCACACAAACCTAACAAGAGCAGACGGAACAAAAGCAATAAACATAACATATACAGTAGAAGGATTACCAGAAGGTATTACATATGATGTTGTTGAAAAAGAAGTAGGAGATGGAAAAGAAGAAATAACTATACAGATATATCCTAAAGAAATAAGTGTTGTAGCAAATGTTAATAAAAAGGATATATACGATGGTGCTAAATATAGTTATGATATATTGTTAAATAGAAATGGTAACAAGATAAGTAGTAAGGTATTAAATGAAACTGCTGATGGTAAAGTTGAAATAACTAAATTTACAGAAAAGAAAGATATGATAGATGAAAAAGGAAACAAAATAGTATATACATTAGATTATGACAACTTTAATGATACTGTAAGAAAAGATAATACATATTATAATAACATCTTTGCTAAAAGTAGTAAATCAAATAATAATAAAGTAATATATAATTTAGACATAGTGTATAACAAAGCTAAATATGAAGAAGATCAAAAAAAAGAAACAGACATAACAGATAAAAAAGAAAATAGTGAAACAGAAAAGGAAAAAGATAAAGATAAAAAACATGATGTAGAGGAAGATGGTAAAAAAAGAACAGAGCTTATTAATGAATCAAATAATAATAACAAAGAAAATAATACTAAAAATAGTACAAATATCAAAAAAATACCATATGCAGGAAGAAAAGTAAGCTTACCAATAATAGGTGTATTATTAGGAGTAGTATATTCAGTAGTTACAAAAAAGAAAATGTTAAATATTAGAAACATTGCTATATAGAAATAAGATATATAACAGTAACCGAATATGAAATTAGAAAAGATGCACTATTTTAGTGCATCTTTTTGATAAATATAGATATTAGATCTTTAGGATAATTTCCTTTGTTAATAATTAGGACTTTATCACTTATTAAATACAGTTTTAAGACAATGGTTAAGTTTATGGTTGACATAAACTGTATGCGATGATATAATATTCATATGCATATTTATTAAATATAATTATTAATATAATTATATGCCGATATGTAAATATACTATAGGAGTAATTGACATGAGTAATGAAGGTAAAAAAGGTATAAGAAAAGTATGCTTCCCACTATATCCAGGAGATTTAAGTGTATTTAATAAAAGTACACCAAGTAATTATTATCTAAAAGAATATTTAAAAAGTATACAAGTAGATAATATGGGATATATACAATTCATATTAGAAACTGATGGATTAAAATATGTATTTATAAACGAAGAAAAATCTATATTAACTGGTTTATTATATGAATTGGATTACAGAGAAATAATAAGGAGTATAAATAGGCTTGAAGAATTTGAAGATGAAGAGCTAAATACTAAGACAAAAATATCAAAATTATCATTATACTTAAAGGAAATTAATTTTGATGAACAATATCCAATAGATGAAATTATTGCAATTTTGGATAGTGGAAAATTATGTGTTATTCAAACAGATTTAAATTATTATGTTATAGTACCACAAACAAACTATACAGATAGATTATATTAGCATAACAATAGTAAAAAATTGTAAACGCTAACTTTAATAATATATAAGAGTAATACTAAAAATAAAAATTATAAAATATACCTATTAAAACATTAAACCTTTTCGAAAAAGAGTATAAAATTTATACTCTTTTTTTCTTTTTCATATAATAT
>CABTXJ010000057.1 GCA_902488785.1 uncultured Eubacteriales bacterium
AGACGTGTGCTCTTCCGATCTGGAAAGAAGAAAATATGGAAAAAATAAAAAGCAGTTAAAAACAAAAAATAATTAAAAAATAATAGGAATAAGAGAAAGCCTATGGAAAGAAAGCTTTTATGTAGAAAATAATTTAAAACTTTATCCAAAAATGATTAAATTAAAATCAAATATACGAAATATTTTTAGAAGAGGTAAATGATAATTAATATAATGTAACATAGTATATTCAGTTTTAAGTATTGATTGACAAAAAAATATGGTAAATATATTATTAATATATAAATAAAAATATGTATAAATATATGCAAATACAAAGGAGAAAAAATGGAAAAAGAAAATAATGAAAAAGAAGTAACTGTAATAGAAAATAATACTTCTGCAGGAATTGATTTAATAATTATATTATTATTACTTATAATAATATTTATGCTTTTTGGACTATATAAACTTTCACCATCATATAAAATGAAAGAAGCTCAAGAAAAATATTTAAATCAAAAACAAGAAGAATTACAAAAAACAAAAGACTCAACAAGAAGAGCAAAAGATACTGCAAACTCTGTAGAAAAAGAACAAGTAATTAATGACATGGCTGAAAAAGAACAAGAAATACAAGAGAAAAAAGAAAAAATAGAAGGAAAAACACAAGAAACAGAAAATAAAACTACAGAAAAAGTAGAAAATAAAGAAGAGAAAAAATAATAATATTAAAAATAAAAAAGAAAATAAAGAACAATAAAAAATACTAAAAGCTAAAAAGACGATATTATATTCTAAAAATTAAAGTTAAAAACTAAAAAGTAACAAAAAAGTAATAAAAATCCATTGACAAAAACACAAAAAGACGTTATTATATATATTATAAGTGTATTGATGGAAGGTCTTTTTAGTATGGTAGTATATATAACTGTTTTTAAGTAATTAAAAAAATAAGGTAGGACGCGTTGCGTACTACCTTTTTGTCGTCTTTAAAAGGCACCATCCACTTACAAACTTACAAATAGTTATATAAAAAAATAAAAAAGGAATAACAAGATACACAAAGTTTAGAAAGAAGAATCAGTGGGAATAATTTTAATATATTTATATTTAGCAGGTATAATATATATTAATGTTGTTTAATAATTTGATTAAGTAATAGTTAATTGATTGATTGATTGTTTATTTATTTATTTAATGAAATTATTAAATATTATTTTCATCTGAGTAGAACTTTTTAAATATATACTGCTAAATATATATTTAAAGGAAGG
Source organism: uncultured Eubacteriales bacterium (assembly GCA_902488785.1). Lineage (GTDB taxonomy): Bacteria > Bacillota > Clostridia > TANB77 > CAG-508 > JABCPO02. The sequence continues at coordinate 1,257 of CABTXJ010000057.1, forward strand.
ATAAAGCTTTGACAAAAAATAATATGAAGAAAAAACAAAAAGAAGAAGCAAAATTAAAAGAAGAACAATTAAAAAAAGCAATTGAAAAGTTAAATTTAAAAAAGTTGCAAAATGAAAGTGCTACAAGATATAGTTTCGCTAAAGTTGGTGACTTAATAGAAATGCCAAATTTAATTCAAGTACAATTAGATTCTTTTAAATGGTTTACTGAAGAAGGTTTAGATGAAGTTTTAAAAAATATTTCACCTATAACTGATTATACAGGATCATTAATATTAGAATTCTATGGTCATAGATTTGAAGAAGAAACAAAATACTCACTAGAAGGAACAAGATCTAGAAACACTACATATTCTAAAAAGCTATATGTTAATGTAAGACTTATTAATAGAGAAACAGGAGAAATTAAAGAACAAGAAATATTTATGGGAGATTTCCCTACAATTACTGATGCTGGAACATTTATAATAAATGGAGCTGAAAGAGTAATTGTAAGCCAGTTAGTAAGATCACCAGGATGTTATTTTGTACCTGTTGAATCAGCAAGTAAAAATAAGATAATAAAACTATATAATGGAACAATTATGCCAATTAGAGGAGCATGGATTGAATTTGAAACTGAAAATGCAGGAACAATGTTTACAAGAGTTGATAGAACAAGAAAAATACCAGCAACAGTTTTAATTAAAGCATTAGGAATTGTAAATCCTGATGATATAGTTTCATTATTTGGTGAAGACGAAATGCTTATTAAAACACTTGCAAAAGATACAATCGAAACACAAGAAGAAGCATTAATAGAAATATATAAGAAATTAAGACCAGGAGAACTACCTACAGAAGAAGCTGCTAGAACATTATTTAACCTATTATTCTTTAATGATAGAAGATATGAATTAGATAAGGTTGGAAGATTTAAATACAATCAAAAATTATCACTTGCTAGCAGAATAAACAAGCGTGTACTTGCAGAAAAAATAGTTGATCCAGAAACTGGAGAAATACTTGCAAATGCAGGAGATAAGCTTACATATCCAGAAGCATTAAAAATACAAAATAAGGGAATAAATAGAGTTGTAGTAAAAAATGGTGACTCAACACAAGTAGTATTAGGAAATGGTACAGTTGATTTAGAATATTTTGTAGATAAAAAGATAAAAGAAAAATTAGATATAGATGAAAGAGTTAACTATATAGTATTAAAAGATATATTAGATAATACAAAAAAAGAAGACCTAGAAAAAGAATTAAAGAAAAGAAAATTAGAATTAGAAGTATTACATGTAACTAGAGAAGATATATTAGCTACATTTAGCTATATGTTAAATTTAAATGCAGGAATGTATAAGGTGGATAATATTGACCACTTAGCAAATAGAAGAATTAGATCAGTAGGTGAATTGCTTCAAAACGAATTTAGAATTGGTTTAACTAGAATGGAAAGAGTTGTAAGAGAAAGAATGACAATACAAGACTTAGACTCAGTTACACCACAAACATTAATTAATGTAAAACCAGTAACTTCAGCAATTAGAACATTCTTTGGAAGTTCACAGCTATCACAAGTTATTGACCAAACAAATCCACTTTCAGAATTATCACATAAAAGAAGAGTATCAGCATTAGGACCTGGTGGATTATCTAGAGAAAGAGCTGGATTTGAAGTAAGAGACATTCACTATACACACTATGGTAGATTATGTCCAGTTGAATCACCAGAAGGACCAAATGTTGGATTAATACTTCACTTAGCGGCATTTTCAAAATTAAATAACTATGGATTCTTAGAAACACCATATAGAAAAATTGACCCAAAGACTGGAAAAATAACTGATGAAATAGAATACATGTCTGCAGATATGGAAGATCACTTTACAATATGTCAAGCAACAGAACCTCTTACTAAATCAGGAAAACTTAGAAATGAAAGAGTAAGAGCAAGATTCTTAGATGATATTAAAGAGGTAGACAGCTCAGAAGTAGAATACATGGATGTATCACCTAAACAAATAGTTGCAGTAGCTACAGCTATGATACCATTTTTGGAAAATGACGACGGTAGAAGAGCGCTTATGGGTGCGAACATGCAGAGACAGGCAGTACCACTACTTAAAACTGATTCACCAATGGTTGGAACAGGAATGGAATATAGAGCTGCTAAAGATTCTAAAAATGTTATAATCACTGAAGAAGCAGGAACAATCAAAAAAGTTACAGGTGATTTTGTAGAAGTTGAAGGAAAAGATAAAAAGACTAAAAAATATGACTTAAGAAAATTTAAAAAGACTACAGCAAGCACATGTATTAACCAAAAACCTATAGTTAAAGAAGGACAAAAGGTTAAAAAAGGTGAAACAATAGCAGATGGTATGGCAACAGAAAAAGGTGAAATGGCACTTGGAAGAAATGTAGTAGTAGCATTTGCAAATTGGGAAGGATATAACTTCGAAGACGCTATATTAATTTCAGAAAAACTAGTTAAAGAAGATGTATATACATCAATACATATTGAAGAATATGAATGTGAAAGTAGAGATACAAAATTAGGACCTGAAGAAATAACAAGAGAAGTACCAAATGTAGGTGAAGAAGCACTTAAAGACTTAGATGAAGATGGAATAATTAGAATTGGTGCAGAAGTAAAACCTGGTGATATATTAGTAGGTAAGATTACACCAAAGGGTGAAACAGAACTTACTGCAGAAGATAGGTTGCTTCGTGCAATATTTGGTGAAAAATCTAGAGAAGTTAGAGATTCATCACTTAGGGTACCACACGGTGAAGCAGGAACAATAGTTGATGTTAAAAGATTTACTAAAGAGGATTCAGATGAAATGAAACCTGGAGTAAACGAAGTAATTAGAATATATATTGGACAAAAAAGAAAAATCTCTGTAGGAGATAAGATGGCAGGACGTCACGGAAACAAAGGTGTTGTATCTAGAATATTACCAGTTGAAGATATGCCATATATGGAAGATGGTACACCAGTAGATGTTGTACTTAACCCACTTGGAGTTCCTTCACGTATGAACTTTGGACAGGTATTAGAAGTTCACTTAGGAATGGTAGCAAGAGAACTTGGTGTTAAATTTGCTACACCAGTATTTGACGGAGCTACAGATATTGATATTGAAGAAATGCTAGAAATCTCAGGAAGAGATAAAGATGGTAAAACAGTACTATATGATGGAAGAACAGGAGAAAAGTTTGATAATAGAGTAACTGTTGGAATAATGTATATGTTAAAGTTACACCACTTAGTAGATGATAAGGTTCACGCAAGATCTACAGGATCATATTCATTAGTTACAAAACAACCATTAGGTGGTAAAGCACAATTTGGTGGACAGAAGCTAGGAGAAATGGAAGTTTGGGCTCTAGAAGGATACGGAGCAGCACATACACTTCAAGAAATGCTTACTGTTAAATCAGACGACGTAAAACAAAGAGAAAAAACATATGAAGCAATCGTTAAAGGCGAAAATATGCCAGAACCTGGTATACCAGAAGGATTCAGAGTATTAGTTAAAGAAATGGAATCATTAGGACTTAAAATTGAATTACTTAAAGATGATGAAAAGATAGAACTTAAAGAATCTTTAGAAGATGAAGAATCTAATACAATAAAATCAAGAGATGAAATCGTAGAAAAAGCAGATGAAGAATATGATGATGACTATGACGATGAAGAATATGATGAAGAAACAGATAATTTTGATGAATTAGAAGAATTAAGTGAATCTGATTTAGAAGAATTAAGTGAAGTAGACCTAGAAGATGAAGAGTAATAAATAAAATTAAAAATTAAAACTGAATAATAATCTTAAAAATAATGCTTAAGGAATAGTAAGTGAGCTAAAAAGTTTGAGCATACAGTTAAGACTTTGCCTTAAGCAAGGGTTAAGATTTTAAATGTGAAAAAATAATTATTAAAAAAATATATAGAAGGGGAGTCAAATGGAGGAAAATTTCGACAAGATAAAGATAAGTATAGCAACAGATGAAGATGTACGTAGTTGGTCACATGGTGAAGTTAAAAAACCAGAAAC
>CABTXJ010000058.1 GCA_902488785.1 uncultured Eubacteriales bacterium
CAGATAATTTTTTTATTTCTTTTTTAGTATTCTTTAATTGGTTAATAAATAAAAATGAACCCTCCTTATTAAACTTTTTTGTCTAATAATTTGGGTTCACTTCAATTTCCTAGCTTCTTATTTTAATTTGACTAAAATGACATTGTTAATTCATTATATATTTTCTTTATGGTATTCCATTCCTTTATTACAGATTCTACCATATTATCTGTATAATTATTTAACCTAATTGCAAGAGTTCTTCTAAGATTATCATTTTTTAAATCAAATTTATCTCCTGCTTTGATTTCTTCTACGCCATATTTTGTATCTTTACCTATTATAATCTTTAACATCTTATAATTTCCATCTAATATTATTTGTTTTAGCTTATCAGAACTTATCTTGTAGCTATTATTATGATAATATTTGTAATCATCTTGAAATACTACAATTTCAAGTAATAATATTACTTTTGGAAAGCTTTCTTTTCTATTTTCACTATAATACTTATGCATAACATCTTCTTCGTTATCAAAAAGTACATAGCATGCTTCATTTAGGTACTTATTTGCAAGTTCTTTTATTAAAGAATAATTTAATATATCCTTATGCAAATTTTCAAATACTTCAACATAATTTCTGCCTAATTTTAATTCTACTATTAATTTTTTCATAATAGTCCTCCTTAATTTGTTAATAATAGTTAATAGCCTAAATCTTTTTATTTAAGATTCTTTTCCAACTCTATTTAATATTTATAATAATGTATAAATACAAAATATTCTTTTTAATATCATTTAATATCATTTTGTCTTTTTATTTTTCCTTTTTTTCTTTTTACTTTTGTTTTTTATTTTCTAATTTAATACACAAAATTATTTGCATATATCAATAATAATATATTTTAATTATACCATAGATAATTATGTAAATCAAATTACCTATATATAAATTAGCTATATATAAAAGCCATTCTTTCTTTTTTCATATTTTTGTTGTATAATTAAAGTACTTAAGCAAGTTATTAATATAGCTAGCTTAGATACAAATAATTGTTTTTTAATATCGAGGTGATTTATTATGAAAAAACAAATTTTTAATGGTTGCGGTACAGCAATAGTAACTCCTTTTAATGAAAACGGAGTAGATTTTGATAGCTATGGTAAGCTAATTGATTACCAAATTGAAAATGGAGTAAGTGCAATTATTACATGTGGTACAACAGGTGAAGCTGCTACTATGACTAGTGAAGAAAAAACAGCGGTTATTTCTTATACTATCGAAAAGGTAGCTAAAAGAGTTCCTGTAATTGTTGGAACTGGATCAAATAACACAGAAGCTGCAATAGCTTCTTCTAAAGAAGCTGAAGCTCTTGGTGCAGATGGTCTTTTAGTTGTTACACCATACTATAATAAGTGTACACAAGCAGGATTAGTAGAACATTATACTAAAATAGCAAATAACACTAACTTACCAATAATAGTATATAGTGTTAAATCTAGAACTGGAGTAAACATTGAACCAAAAACAGCATATGAGCTAAGTAAGGTATCAAATATTGTTGCAATTAAGGAAGCATCTGGTGACCTTTCACAAATTGCTAAAATAAAAGCATTGTGTGGCGACAATATAGATATATACTCTGGTAATGATGACCAAGTAGCTGCAATTTATGCAGTAGGCGGAATAGGGGTTATTTCAGTATTATCTAATGTATTGCCTAAAGAAACTTCTACTATGTGTAAATTATTTTCTGAAGATAATTTCAAAGAAGGTTCAAAAATGCAATTAAAATACATTGAACTAATATCTTCATTATTTTGTGAAGTAAACCCAATTCCAGTAAAATATGCACTATCTCAAATAGGGTATAATGTAGGAACACCTAGACTTCCTCTTACTGAAATAACTGAAGAAGGAAAGGAAAAAGTAAACAAAGCACTTAAGAATTTAAACTTAATATAATTAAAATAATAATTAAAAACATAAGGAGATAAAAATGTATAATGTACTAATTTCAGGATATTGTGGTAAAATGGGCAGAGATGTTGAAAAAGCCATAGAGGAAACTGATGATTTTGAAGTAATTGCAGGCTTTGATATTGCATCTACTGGGTCAGACAAAAAGCCAATATATTCTAAAATAGAAGATCTGGATATTAATCCAGATATAATAATAGACTTTTCTAGACCAGAAGCTACTATGACACTTCTTGAATATGCAATTAAAAATAAGATACCAATGGTAATTGCAACTACAGGATTTACTGAAGATGACTTTAAAAAATTACATGAAGCATCTAAAATAATCCCAATATTTCAAGCAACAAATATGTCATATGGTATATCAGTATTAAAAAAACTAATATTAGAAGCATATAAGTATTTAGATGACTCTGATATTGAAATTATTGAATCACACCACAGAAGAAAAGTAGATGCTCCATCTGGTACTGCAAATACTCTTGCAGAATCACTAATTGAAGCATCAAATAACAAACTAACTCCAGTATATGAAAGACATAGTAAATCAGAAAAAAGAGACTCAAATGAGATCGGTATGAGCTCTATCAGAGGTGGAACAGTTGTTGGAACACACAGTGTATTATTCTTTGATGATTATGAATCAATAGAAATTACACATAAGGCTGAATCTAGAGATATATTTGCTAAAGGTTCTTTAAGAGCTGCAAGATATCTTTTGGGTAAGGATAATGGTTACTACAACATGGATGACATTGTAAGATAGAACAACTACAACAAAAAAGAGGGATATCCCTCTTTTTTCATATGTTTCTTGATTTTTTCTTGTCTTTTTTGATTATTTCCTATTTTATTTTTTTATCTTTTTTTGAAAAATCTTTTTTATTCTTTTATCGTTATTTTCTTTTCAACTTTTTGATTTTGTTACTCATATATATATTATTTAATTATTAACTCTTCTATTTCTCTCGGAAACTTAGTAAGCATAATATAATTAACTGCAGTTAATACTATTACGTCTTCTATTATAATTCCATATGCATTTTCCAAAAATACTGATGGAGTAATTAAAAGTGTCATATTCTCTTTAAATTTCTTTTTAGAATGAGTATTTAATATTGGATCTTCCATAACATCTATACCAATCCCTGCCCCTATATCATAGTATGTATTCCAAAGAGTATTTTTAAGTTCTTCTACAATATCTTTTGATATATTGCCTACTATCTCACCACTTTTAATTGTTCTAAGCATTAAATCATGTACTTTAATTAATTTCTCATATTCTTTTTTGACATCACTATTTGTATCTAAGAAATCACCTTTGAAAAACGTTCTTCCAATCCTACTTGTGTATCCTCTTTTCCTTGCCGCTATACTAATTGTTACAATATCATTTTCACGTAGCTTGTAATTTGTATATGATTTTATTCTAGATGAAGTATTTTTACCAAAATGTACTACTATATCCAAAGCTTCTAATGTATAATTCCTTATACTATTTTTAATATATTCTCTAATTTCATATTCAGATATGCCTTTTTGCAATTTACCTTTTACCTTTTTCATAATAGAAACTAATATCTCAGATATATCTTTCATAATAGTTATTTGTTCTTCATCTTTTATTTCTCTTAAGTTTTCAATAATTCCTGATACATCTACCATCTCTGCATCTAATATTTTAGATGTTAAATTATAGTCTGCAAGTGACATATATTTTGCTTCTATTCCTATCCTGTTACTATTTTGAAAATATTTTACAATATCTTGTATATCATTTAATGTTTCAACATTAATTTGATCTGCAATTTTAATAATGCCTTTTGCATAACCTACATATTGATCATATGTTAAAAATACATTTTCATCTTCTGTGATTATTAAAATTCCCGGGCAATCTAAAGAACTCAAAAAGTATATATTACTCTCACCTAAAACAATCATTGAATCGATATTTCTTGATTTAAGATATGTTTTCACACATGAAATATTTGATATCATATCTTTCTCCTTCTACTATTAGTATATACTAATATCTAAAAAATTTGTGAAATCATTTTAGTTATAGTTCCTATTTGCATAAACTGTGTTGCAATTATTCCAAAAATCAAAAATGTCCCGAATGGAATATAGTCATCACGTATATTTTTCCTTGACTTGTATATTGAAATTATAATAGAGGAAATTGTTGCAACAAAGAATGTAATTATAGTCACATCTATAATTCTCAAAATACCCAATGATAATGATACAGCAAGTATTAGTTTAATATCACCAAGTCCCATTGCATCTTTTCCATACATTAATCTACCAATATAGTACATAACTATATATATTATTCCAGCAAGCAAAAATGCATATATCCTATCTTTTAGCATTGTTATACTTAACAGCCCATTTAGCATAGTAAAGGCTAGTGATATTATTAACAAGTTCATATTTAACCTATTAGGTATCTTCCTATATTTTTTATCTAAAATTCCTATACTTAAAAGACTAGGTAACACCATTATCATTTCTGCATATTTAAGTATTCCACTTGTATTTGCAATATCCACATTCTTGTCTATTACATAAGTAGATAGCATATATATAATAAGAGATATTATTATATATATTGATGTATATGGAATATTTTCTTTTATTATATCTAATATATTCCCTTTAATTTCTTTTGTTTCAATATTATATCCTTTAGAATATGTTATTATATACATTCCTGAAAATATACTTGCAAATATAGCTATTAAGTAGAATATATAATTTTTACCAATCATTCCCATAATTTCTCCTATTCATTTTCCTTATCTTCTACAACATTATTTTTTTCAGGATTTACAAATTCACCATTTTCATATTTTAAATAATATGTTCTTTTTATCTTTCTTTCAAAAGGTCTTTTCATTATAGTAAACAAATAATCTGTACTTTCAATTATTGGGTCAACAAGTATTGAGTGCATTCCAACCTTGTTTGCACCTACTATATCAGTATATATTTGATCACCTACCAATGCTATATTTTCATATGGCATATTAAGTATTTTTTGTGCTTTTTTAAAGCCTCTTTTAAATGGTTTGCATGCAAATAATATATAATGTATATCTAATGCTTTTGCAACTTTTTTAATTCTCTTTTTTTGATTTGAATTAGTAAGTATCATTACTTCTATTCCCTCAGTTGATACTTTTTCATGCCATTTTTCTAATCCTTCTAATATATTTCCTTTTAAGTCAAGCGTTGTATTATCTAAATCAACTAATACTGCATGTATATTATTTTCTTTTAAATA
>CABTXJ010000059.1 GCA_902488785.1 uncultured Eubacteriales bacterium
CATTTACCTCCTACTCGATTTTTAGTTTTACTTTATATTTTTTATACTTTATAACAAAAATATTGCTAGTATAATTTTCATTATATATAATTATTGTGTATAAATATGTAAACGAGGAAAGATTAGTGGACAATTTTATTAAAAATGAACAAAGTATGATTGGTAATAAAAATAAAATTAAAAGTAAAAACGTTATTATAATAGCTGTAATAATTATATTTGCTATTATTGCGTCATTATATATTTCAAATGAAAAGTTTAGAAAATACATTGATAGAAATATATTAAAAAAAGAAGTTCAAGATGTGGACACTAAAAAAATATATATTTCATCTATAAATCCATCAAGAGTAATAGTTTCAGATAATAATATATACCTACTTAGAAATGGTGAAATGAGTATATATGATAGAAAAGGACAAGAAAAGAAAAAAGATAAAGTTTCAGTAGGTACTCCATTATATAAGGTGAGTGGAAAATATTTAGCACTAGGAGATAGAGAAAGTACTTCAATATATCTTTATGAAGATGAAACTGCTAAATGGGAAAGAAAGCTAGAAATGCCAGTTTTAAGTATTAGCGTAAACTCTGAAGGATATGTATCTGTTGTAACAAAAGATAGTATATATAAGTCTGTTGTTATAGTATTTGATAAAAGTGGAAAACAAATATTTAAAACATATATATCACAAGGATATACAATAGATACAGATATATCAAAAGACAATAATTTTTTGGCTATAGCAGAAATAGACTATTCTAAAACTATTGCAAATTCTAATGTTAAAATAATATCAATACCAAAAGCAAAAACAGACCCAAAAAATGCAATAGTAAATGAGTTTATGATAAATAAGTTGATTGTAAATATAAAATTCAAGGAAAATAGAGATTTGACAGCACAATATTCTGATAGTATATATAATATTTCACTTGAAAATAACAATAATACGAAAGAAATATATAAGCTTGAAGGAAATGTTGAATATGTAGATATAGAAAATAGAAGTGGAATAGCAATTATTAAAAAAGAAAATTCAGGAATATTTGCAAATAAGTATAATCTAATAAACTTAACAGAAGGCGGAAAAGAAGCTTCAATTAGTTTAATTGGAGAAGCACCACCTCGAAATGTAGTTATATCTGATGGATATATTGGAATAAATGATGGAAAAGAGATTAAAATATATACTTCATCACATTGGTATAAGAAAAAATATGTTGCAACAAAGGAAATAAAAGACTTTAAATTGTCAGATAAGATGATAATTATAATTTACCAAGATAAACTAGAAATATTAGAATTATAATAAAAAGAAAAAAGAAAAAAGAAAAAATATAATAAAAAATTAGAATTAAACAAAAGAAGGATAGGAGAAAATAATGGAGAAGTTTATACCAATAATAATAGATATAATATTAATAGGATATGTTATATACAGTGGATTTAGAGGCTTTAAAAAAGGAGTATTAGGTACAATAATAGAAATAGCATCAATATTAATAATACTTCCAATATCTATATTATTATCACAACCATTATCTGAAGTTGCATACAAAAATTTTGATTCACCAAAACAATTAGAGCAATCTATTAAAGAAACTTTGTTAAAAGAAGAACAAGAAGAAAATAGTGAAAAAGATAATAATAGTATTTTTTCATTAAAAATATTTAAAAAACAAATAGATAAAGCAGGAGAAAATACAGCTAAAGCAATTACAATGATATCAGTTAGAGCCGTAATTACACTAGCACTATACTTATTACTTAAATTTATTCTATTTATCATAGATAAATTTATAGGAGGAATACTAGATGCTATACCAATAATAGATGGTATAAATGGAATAGGTGGTGCAGCACTTTCTGTACTTAAATCTGCAATAGTAATATTTGTAATACTATATTTAATTAGAATAACAGCAACAGTAATACCAAATAACAAAGCTAAAGAATACATACAAAGTACAGTTGTAACAAGAGAATTATATAATAATAATATAATAGATAATATTATGGGGTAAATATGGAATTTAAAAATTCTGAGTTAATATATATTGTAGGAGAAGATGCATATTATATTTCTAATATACAAGAATTAAATGAGATTGTTTTAGGAAAAACAAGTAATAAAGAGCAAAAGAAAATAAAGATGATTGAAATAGCTAAAATATTAAGCTATGCATATGATATAGATATAATATCACTTAAAGATATTAAAGAGTTTTCTAATATGTTACTAAAACATATAATAGTAGATGATGAAATAATATATTATACTACACTTGCTAAAAATGGATTAATTACATTATATGAAAGAGAAGATGCAAATATATTTTTGAAAAAAGATATATTAGAAAATGAAAAAAATAATAATATAAATCAGAAATATAAATATTATAATATAGCTGAGAATGCTGAAAATATAGTAAAACAATATATGATTAAAAATAACAACAGATAAAATAGATAATAATAAGAGACAAGAAACAACAAATAGCAAATAAAAGGATGTTTATGAAGAATAATGAAAAAGAAGAATTTAAAAATATAGACCCAAAAGTATTACAAGAAGTGTATGTGATTTTAAAAGCAACAGACGATGATTTAACTAAAAATATACCAAGAAGTATACTGTCAGTAATTTTAGAAAATAAAGATGATAATTATGATTACAAATTAGAATATAAAAAATTAAAAAAACAACCTATGAAAGAAGAAACGAAAAATATATTAGCGGCAATATATAATAAATATATGAATAAGTAATGGAATACATATGGAAAAATTTACGAAAGATATTATAGACAAATTAAATATACAAGATGATAAGGTAGAAAAAAATACCTTTTCATTTGATGCCAAAATATTAGATATATTAGATAATATTGCCAAATTAAAAGAACATAAAAATAATGGCGAAGAAATAACAAGAAAAATTATAGCTGATATACCAAATTTTATAGAATCAGATATACAATACATACTAAGTGAAATAATTATTTCATTAGAAAATGTAATAAGTGAAGAACAAAAAGAAAATATAATATCTGAAATAATTAAATACTATATTGAAATTGCAAAAATAGAACGAGATAAAGTAAAAAAGAAAAAGCAATTAGAAAAAATATATGAAAAAATAATAGAAAATGGAAATATAAAAAGAAGTAGAAAAGTAAGTAAAGAAAGAAAAATTAAAATTCTAGAAAAAGATGAAAAGCAAATATTAAATGAATTTAAAGAAATAATTTTAGAAACAGAAAATAGAAATAATAATGAAAAGAAAAGTAGAAATAAAAAAATAAGATTAGAAGATATAAGAAAAGATATTAAAAGAAGACAAGAGAAAATAAAAAAAGAAAAATATGAACTAAATGAAGAAATAAAAAAAGAAAAAATATATAATCTCTCTATAAAATATAGCTTGATTAGAATTTTAAATACATTGAAAAATGAAGATATTAAACTAGAAAAATATATGCAATTAATAGAAAATGATGTAATAACAATAAATACAAAATTAGATATAACATTATTAAATCTTAAAGATGAATATATTGTAAAATACTTAAAAAATATAATTAAATTAAATAAAGAAAATATAGAATATACATATGATATATTATCATATATTAATAATGACTATGTAAAGATAGAAATGCTACTTGAAATTATAGAAGAAAATGAAAAAGAAAGTTTAACTATATTAAATGATTGCAAATTAGATACAATCTTCTATAATTCTAGAATAAAATTAAATGATATAACAATCTTAAAAATTATTGAATTAACACCAAAAATACAAAGCATAAATGAAAAAAGATTGCTATATACATTATATAGTTTGCTATCTGAAAAAGACTTACAAAAATATGGTAAGGAACTATTTGAAGGTTATGTACTCGAAGATATAAATACATATGTTTCTATGTATAATAAAATAAAAAAAGATGAACAATTTAGAAAATTAGAAAATATAATAGATAAAAAAAATATATATTTTGATATATCAATGCAAGTATCAGGTGGACTTCCTGTAAGTATGATAACATATTTGAAAAAGTATATGTTTAATATAGATAATGATTATATTGCTAATGAAAATTATAAAATAGTAAATGAAAAAAATACAGATGATTTAAAAGCAACAGCAAGTGAAAAAATTGAAGATAGAATAAAAATTATTGAAGATAAAAGCGTTGTAAATGGCAAAAAAATAATAATTAAAAACATTTCAACTTCTAATACTGATATTGAAATATTAGATAATATATTAGCTTTTCTAAGATATACTAAAAGTAACACATCATATGATTCACTTTTGAAAATAGATATAAGCACTAAATATATTGATGATCCAACAATATATGAAAATTTAATAAACGAGTGGAAATTAAATAAGAATATAATATCTAAAATGCTATATTATAATAATGAACATGAATCAAAAGAAGTAAGAGAATATAATAAAAAAGGATTTGATATTATAGAAGAAAGAAATGCATTATATAATATCAAAGATGAAGAAGACATATATAAACTACAAAACGAAATAATAAGAGATAATATATATAATAAAGAAAATATTAATTTTTTGAATATTTTAAATGAAGAAAATAAAAAAAGCATAACATTTAATATATATAATTATAGTTTAGAATATAATAAGTTTATGTATAATTTGATATACTATATTAAGATTTTTGAAACTGCTATACTAATAGAAGAAAATGAAATATTAACAAAAAAGTTTAATCAAATGTTAAAAGAAGAATCTGATATAGAAAGAGCAAAAATATTATTAGATATAATGTTTCAAAATGAAAAAGCAATAAGTATTTTAATGTTAAATAAAGATAGTAATAATTTTAAAATGGTATACTATAATAATTATATGAACAATGGTCAAAATATAAAATTGGAAAGAGAGTATTTAGAAAATATTAAAAATACAGAAAAAAACTATAGTAATATAGATGATACTAATAATATTAAATATTTTGATAAAAATGATTATAGAAGTATAAATGAAAAATTAAGAAATATTAAGAAAGTATTAATAGCAAAAAAATAAAATCATAGATAAAAAGCTATGATCAAAGGTTACTTCAAAAGGTAAATGCAACTTTTATAAAAAGCTAAATTTATATTGGTAAATGCAACTAATTTAGCTTTTTTAGTTGCATTTTTTTCTAAAAAGTATATAATAATCATAGAAAA
>CABTXJ010000060.1 GCA_902488785.1 uncultured Eubacteriales bacterium
AATCATATTGTAATAATTACTTTATCAATCATATTATTATATTATTATTATTTTATTTTTCAATTTTTATTAAGTTATACATCTAATTATTATTTTATTATTATATACTATTTTAAAGCATTGTCAAATAATATATTATCATTATATTACCATTTAATTTTCTATTCTTTTTAATTTCTTTAATACTTTTTCTTTTTTTATGCTTTTATTTTCTCTTTTATGCAGAAATTTTACTTAAAATTATTTCTTCTAATATTACTTTTTATATATTTTTAATAATTTTTTTGAATAGTTTTTTTCTAGTTGATATAATTTATATATATAAATTATTGGAGAAGTATATGAGTGTTATTACTAAAGATATCAATAAATTTAATAATGTAAGTAAAGTAGATGATAGTATAAAAGAGAAACTAGTTAGTGTAGTTGCTGAAAATATAGTATCAACTTTTGCTGAGCATAAATTATCATATGAAAATATATATAACAAACTATCTAAAGTTAAATTATATACAGCAGATATGAAATCTGATTCAGATAGTGGTATATTAGATAAATATTTTCCATATACTAACACAATATATGTTAATTCAGACATATTTGAAAAAGCAATTTCAGATTACAATATTGAAAATATAGATATCGGATTAATACATGAGTTTATACATTGTCTACAAGTTCAAAGAAATAAAAATGAAATCACAAGAATTGGTATGTATGATTTAAGTAGTAAATTTGGATTAGGTATGAATGAAGCTGCAACACAGTATATTGCTAGTAATGTATGTGGTAATTATTTTTCACATGTTAAATATTTTAACTTAGATTTTTTAACAATATCTGAAAATTATTATCCAATAGAAACTGCAATTATATATCAAATGAGTTTTTTTACTGGTTCTTTTCCTCTTGTTTCTAGTGCACTTTTTGGTGATTCTCTTTTTAAGAACACTTTTATAGAGCAAACATCAAAATCAACATATGATAAGCTAATTTCAAGCATTGATCATATAATTGGTATACAAAATCAACTATCACATGAATATATATTTTTAGCTAATTCAAATTTAACTGAAAAAAATAAGATAAAAAAATTAAATAGTATTAAAGAGAATAAAGAAGCTCTTAAAAAAATAATCTTAGATATTCAAAAAACAATATATGAAGAATCATTTAATTCAATGCTTAAAAAAGTCGAAACATTAAGTGATGTTAGAAATATGCAAATAGCACTTGCAAAGTTTGAAAATCTAATAATTATTTCTGAAGATGATTATTCATATGATCAATTTAAGGATCTTATGATGACTAAACTTAAAAAAAGATTTGCTAAAATACAAAAAGTTGGAAAATATAATTTTGCAAAAAGATCTAAAGTAGAAGTTTCTATGCTTCCTGCTGTTAAAAAAGTTAGTGCTTTCAAAATGTTTTTAAACAAACTTAAACTATTATTTGAGCTTAAGACTAACTATAGAAAAGGATATAATTCTTTAATCGATAATATAATATAATATAAGTATGTACATAAATAAATAATATATAGTTAAAAAAAGGTATAAAATATAAAAGAAAAAAGAAAAAAGAAATGCATATTGCATTTCTTTTTTTGTTTGTTCATATCTTTTTATCTTATTATTTTCTAACTATTGTTATTACAACGTCCTTGTTTTTAGTTTCAGATAATACATTTCCAAGATTAGTTACATCTCCTGCCCCTATAGTTATAACTAAATCATTTTCTTTAACATTTTCATATATATATTTCTTTATATCTCTAAATGTTTCTAAGTATATTGCATTTTTACCTTTTTCTTTTAAAACTTTAACAATATCTTCACCAGAAATTGTTGGATCTGGTTTTTCTCTAGCTGGGTATATTTTAGTTACAATTATATTATCAAAATTTGAAAGAGATTCAGCAAAATTCTTATAAAATGCTTTTGTTCTACTAAAAGTATGTGGTTCAAATATTGCATAGCTCTTATTATAATTTTGATTTTTTACTGTTTCACTTAGTGCTTTTACTTCTGTTGGGTGATGTGCATAATCATCATATATTTTAGCACCATTTACACTACCTTTATATTCAAATCTTCTATGTGCTCCATAGTATCTTTTCATACCAGCTGCAATAGTTTCTTTATCTATTCCATTTAGTCTAGATGCTGCATATGCTGCAGTACTATTTAATACATTATGGCTACCACTAACATTTAATTCTATTTCTTGTTCTTCATTATTTATTGTGTCCTTTATTATGAAAGTTGGTTTTCCATCAGTATATCTTATATCTGTTGCTATAAAATCACCTTCATCTATACCAAATGTATATATTTTAATATTTCTATCATTTTCTTTATTATATTTTTCCACATGTTCTATTACATCTTTAGTATGTACATCCATATTATTTATAATAAGCATTCCATCATTTGTAATATTATCTGTGAATTTTTTAAATGATTTAACCACATTATCTATATTTTTAAAATAATCTAAATGATCTGCATCTATATTTAATATTATTTCTGTTTTTGGATAAAAATATAAAAAGCTATCCTTATATTCGCATGACTCTAATATAAAATAATCAGATTTTCCTATCCTGTAATTACCCCTTATTTCTTTTAAGTAAGCTCCTACTTGTACTGTTGGGTCCAGTTGTGCTTCTAGAAATATATCTGTAATTAATGATGTTGTTGTTGTTTTTCCATGAGTACCTGATATTGAAATGCTATCTGAATAATGTTTTGTAAGCATGCCAATAAACTTTCCTCTTTCCATTGAAGGTATATTTAATCTTTTTGCTTCAACTCTTTCTGGATCATCTTCTGGTATTGCTGCAGAATATATTACTACATCTGCTCCATCTATCATTTTTGTATCGTGCCCTATTTGTATTGGTATACCGGCATTTTGCAATATTTCTGTTTGTTCAGAAGGTGTATTATCAGAACCTGTAACTTCATATCCATTTAAGTGAAGCATTTGTGCTATTGCACTCATACTTACTCCGCCTACTCCAATTAGATGTACTTTTTTTACATCTTTAAAACCATCTATACTAATTTTTCTCATTATTATCCCCTAATATATTATTTTAACTTCAATATTATACCACTATATATATATTAACTCAAGTTGCCTTTTGAAGTAACCTAAGCTTTTTTTCCCTATATAACTATATATTACTATTAATTAAAAACATTTTCAACCTGCCTTATATCAATTATTTTAATATATGAATCTATACTTTCAAACCTATTATTCTTTTATATTATTATTGCAAAAGCAGATTAAAAGATATATCATAAAGCTATAATACATAATAATTTAAGGAGGTATTATGAGTAATAATTCAGAGAATTTTGAATATAAGAAAATTACAAATAACAAAGAAAGTAAAAATGGTTTTGTTAAATTTTTAAAAATAGTTTTTATAATTATAATAATAGCTTTCATTTGTGGAGTTTCCATAGCTAACAAAGAACAAATCAAAAAATTCACAAATAAGTATCTAACAAATCGCGAAAAAAATGAAAATGAAAAGAAAAATGAAAATACACTAGATAAAGGTCCATATTCTTCTGTAAATTTAGATGAATATTCTAAAACTTCAGAAGGCGTTGCGCAAAGTGTATTGCCATCAATTGTAGGAATTAAAGTAGAATATGGCGTTAACTCTCCTTTTTTAAGAGAAAATAGCTACAAGGCTGAAGCAGCAGGTTCTGGTATAATATTAAGTAAGGATGGATATATATTAACTAATAATCATATTGTAAGTCCTAAAAAATCAGAAACTCCATTCTACAACATATCAGATGCACAAAATATTAAAGTAACATTTAATTCATCAGATGATAAAAAAATAGAAGATGCTGATGCTGAAATAGTTGGAGTTGACCCAATTACAGATTTAGCAGTAATAAAGGTTAAAAGAGATGACTTAATTCCTGCTAAAATAGGTGATTCAGACAAAATCAAAGTTGGACAATTTGCTATGGCTGTAGGTTCTCCTTTAGGACTAAATAGTACAGTAACTGCTGGTATAATAAGTGCAGTAAATAGAAAAATAGATATTGGTGATGGTAAAACATATAATACTATTCAAACCGACGCTTCAATAAATGAAGGTAATAGTGGTGGTGCTTTAGTAAACTCTAAAGGTGAAGTAATTGGTATTAACACATTAAAATTTGCAGGTTCTGGAATTGAAGGTATGGGATTTGCAATTCCAATTAATCAAACTAAACCAATAACTAAACAAATTATTGAACATAAAAAAGTTTTAAGGCCGACTTTGGGTGTAAAAGCTAGAGAAATAACTGAAGACATTGCATCAATTCTAAATATAAAGAATGGTGTTATAGTAAAAGAAGTAATAAAAGGAAGTTCTGCTGATGTAGCAGGAATCAAAGAAAATGATATTATAACTAAATTCAATGGTGTAGATATTGCAAGTGTTTCAGATATTAACTCACAAAAAATTAATATCAAAGATGGTGATAAAGTTAATGCTGAAATTATACGTAATGGTCAAAAAATCAATTTAGATATAATAATGCATGTACTTGATAATGATAATAATAATCAAAATATAAAAGAAAATAGTCAAAACAAAATAAACAATATGTTTAATAAAGAAGAAAATAACAAAAATAATGAAAACACTGAAAATAATCAAAGCAATCAAATTCAAAGTCAAAAAAATAGTAACAATCAAAATAATGTAAATGAATATGAAGAAATGTTAAAAAACTTCTTTAATAACTAATAATTATTAATAACTAACACCAAATATCAAATAAAAAAGAGCGGAAGCTCTTTTTTATATTCTACTACTTTTACTATTTTTTTATGCAACTATTTCTTAGTTATAACTAATTTCTTTTTTTTATTATCATAGTCTACAATTACTTCATCACCTTCTTGTATCTTTTTAGTAAGTATTAAATCAGTAAGTTCATCTTCTACAATAGTTTCTACTGCTCTTCTAAGTGGTCTAGCACCATATTTTAAATCAGTTCCTTCTTGTATTATGTGCTTTTTAGCTTCTTTAGTTACTTCTAATTTCATTGACTTGTTTGCTAATGCTTCTTGCGTTTGTTTTAAGAATATTTCTACTATTTTAATTAATTCTTCTTCTTTCAAACTATCAAATACTACGATTTTATCTATCCTATTTAAAAACTCTGGTCTAAA
>CABTXJ010000061.1 GCA_902488785.1 uncultured Eubacteriales bacterium
AAAGAAAAAGTATTAGTAAATCTCAAACTTTTAAAGAAGAAACTATTCATAAAGAATTAATATTATCACGTCTTATAGATTTTGCAGATGAAATATCATATATTTTAAGAAAAGAAAATTTGAAAGCATCTAAAGTATCGATATATATAAAATACTATGATTTTAGAGTTATTAAATCTAACATGAATATTCCTTATACGAATTCTTCTAATGAAATTATTAAATATGCAAAAGAATTATTTGAAAATATTTATATTGAAAGATTAACTCGTTCTATAGGTATTGCACTTAGTAATTTAGATAGCGATAATTTTATTCAAAATGATATATTTACTATTTCTGAAAACAACATTTTAAAAGAAAATATAAATAATTATGATGATAATTGTAAAAATAATAACCTGAAAAATAGTAATCTAAAAAATAATAAAAGCAAAGAAGAAATATTAGATAAACTAAAAAAAGATTATAATATTAATAGAGCTAGTCATTATATAAATACAAACCACGTTAAAGCAAATATCAAAAGATACAAAGATACTAGTTTTGATGGTGATAGTAAGATAAAATAAAAAAGAGCATCAGCTCTTTTTTATTAATATATTGATATATTAATATATTATACTATTATTTTAATATTATATATTATATTATTATATTTTTTATTTAACTCTTTCTACGTATTCACCTGTTCTTGTATCTATTTTTAATTTATCTCCAATTTCTACAAATAGTGGTACAGATATTTCTAATCCATTTTCAAGCTTTGCTGGTTTTCCAGAAGTAGTTGAAGTATTTCCTGCAAATCCTGGTTCTGTATATTCAACTTCTAATTCTACAAATGTTGGTGGTTCTACTGAAATTACTTTTCCTTCAAAAGTAGATAAAGTAACTTCCATATTTTCTTTAATATAATCTAATGCTGTTCCAAAATCTTCTTTTGTTATTGGCATTTGTTCATATGTTGTAGTATCCATTAAATAGTACATATCACCATCATTGTATAGGTATTGCATTGTTCTTTTTTCGATTTCTATTGTTTCAAATTTTTCATTTGGATTGAATGTTTTTTCTACAGTTGCACCTGTTACTATATTTCTTATTTTTGTTCTAACAAATGCTGGACCTTTACCAGGCTTTACATGTAAGAATTCCATTACCTTATATATATTATTATCATATTTAAATGATGTTCCATTTCTTAATGAACCTGCTGATATTACTGCCATATATTCTCCCTTCTTTTTCTTTTTTTCTTTTTCTTCTTTTAGCTATTACATTTTATTACATTTTGCCTTAAAATGCAAATAAAAAGACTAATTTAAAACATTTGTTTTTATTAGTCTTTTTATTTTTTAAAACTATTCATCATAGTTTTCTTCTTCGCAAGTTGTGTTTTGTTTTGCCTTGGCATTTTTTTCTCTTTTTTTGATAAATCCTGCAATGATAGATAGTCCTGTAAGAATAGCTATTATACACTTTATCGTCATTCCAAATGAATTACTAATTGATGCTACACTTACTAATGTAGGAATCAAAAAACTAGTGTAAATGATAGCATTAGCAATTATTGTAACTACTGCAATTAATAACATTGGCATTGTACGCATCCAAAGTATCGTTTTTGTATTTACAATATATAATAATGCAAACGTTAAAAATATTATTGTCATTATTATAAAAGCATTAGTATCAATATCTTCTGTTCTTATATCAAGTTTCAATAATACAATTGATAAAAAATCAATTATCATCATTGATGTAATAATTGAAAATTCTGCATTACTTTTAATGCCTTTTTCATGTTTGCTAAATTCCTTAAAATTTAGCATTAAACAACCTATCAATGTTATAAACAATACAACAACTAAAAATTTGTGATTAACCATAGTAGCCTCCTAATTTGTTATATACTCTTTACTGATTAATTCTTTTACCCTGAATCCTTAAAATTATTTAATAGATTCTTAAAACAACTGCTTCTATACTAATGTATATATAATAATTATACACTACTTTACATAAAATGTAAAGTGTAATACTTTGCATTAATTCATTATATACTCATATATATCAATATTTAAAAGTTTAAATTCATCATTTATTTTTCTAACTATTCTAACTTTTTCTTTTTTAGTAGGTATCATATCTAGTTTTTTCATATCTAAAAGTAATTGTGATGATATATCCATTCCAAGTGGTAATGTATTATTTGTATTATTATAGAAAAATATATTTGTATAAAATAATGCATTTGCTTTTTCATTTAAATTAAGCACAAATAGTTTATAATTTTTATCTTCACCTTTTAGATTAAATATTTCATTTTCAAGGTCTAAATTATATATATCATATTGCTTTTGTTTTAAATCTCCACTCCATGGTGCAATCTTATATACTTTCATACATGTATCTGTTGTTATTTTAGATATTGCATTTGAAATGTTTTTTTCTTCTTCTTTTAATTTTAATATATAGTCATCATATGATAATTCTTTAATATATTTTAATACCTTAAACTTATCTCTATCTGTTTCTCTAAACGCTCTATCTTTCATATACCTTACATTTTCTGTATTTGTTTCACCAAATATATCAAACGTTTCATTATTATCTAACTTTTCTTCAAATTCATTATCTAGGTCTTTTAAACTATTTAAAAGTATATCTTTTCCAAAGTCTGTTTGTTCTTCTTTTTCTTTTATTATATTAATTTCTTTAAGCATTCCTTCTGTTGTTAAAAACACACTTGCTATTTCATCTTTTGAAAGTAATTCTCTTTGTTTTTTATCAATATTCATTCCAAAACTTAAAAAGTCTATATCTAAATCAAATGTTCCACTTAAGTGTTTTATATTTTTAATTGCTTCATTTTCTTTTTCATCTTCTTTTTTTAGTTCTTCTTTTTCTCTTTCGTATTCAGGAAGTCTTCTTAAATTGTCTTTGTTTGTATATTTCATAAAAGTAATTATATTATGCTTATTAGATATAATATCTTTTAAATATTCTTTTGCATTTTCTATATTTTTATCAATATTTTTATTTGCAAGTTTTAATGCATTAATATCTTTTATATTATCAGAATATTTTTTAGTAACCTTTTTATACTCATTATATATTGTCACATATTCTTCAATTGTACAAAATCCACCTTTTAATGTATATTTTTCTTTTACCTCTTTTATTTTCTCATTTTCTTTGTCTTTTTCTAAGTCTTTTGGTGCCTTACTATTTTCTCCTTTATTCTCTTTTTCTTGATTTTCTTTCTTACTATTCTTATTATTACTTAATTCTTCTATTGGACTCTTTTTGAAAAAATATCTTATCTTACCAAAAAATGATCTTGTAGTTGTATTAAAAAGTATTACTTCATTTTGTATATTTTCTAACTTTTCTTCCTTTTCTTCTTTTTCTATTTTTAGTCTTTCTACTTTTTCCTCTTTTTTACAGTTTTCCCTTGAATATTTTAAAAGGTCTGAAAATATTTTTTCATATTCTACTGATAATATATTTGCTATATCTTCAAATTCTATTACTATATTATCTCTTTTAAATTTAAGACTGCCGCTATTTGTTATATATGGCCTAAATGATATATATCCTTTTGTGCCTTGGTCTATTTCAAATAGTGCTTTTACATATTTAAAATATTTTTCTGCTTCTTCCTTGTTTGAAATTTCAACTTTGTATAATGATAATAAATCATTATATATTTTAGTCTTACCTACTATTGCCATTTTAAAATTGTATTTTGAATCATACATTTCATATGTTATTGGCCAATTATCTGTAAAATACCATAATTTGTTTTCAAGTTCTGATATCATTTCTGTACTTAAATAGTTATGGCTATTTGCATACATATATATTGGTACATATATATACTTTTCCTTCTTATTTTTTTTATTCCTATTTTCTTTTTCTAATGCTATCTTTTCTTTAAGTAGGTATATGAACTCCGAAAATTCATTTTCATCAGAACATACAAGCATAAAATATCTATCATCTAATGCACTATAGTATATATTCCATCTAGATGATCTTTCATATGTTACATCAAAAGGTGCACTTTTTGTATATTTTTCTTGGTCTTTTCCTATTTCCTCTACTGTTTTTTTATCAAAGTGTTTTAAAATATTTGCAAATGTTAAAAAGTTAGAAACGCCTTCTTGTAATTCTTCCTCTCTAATTAAATAACTATTTAAGCTTATTGCATCTTTGTATTTTGTACTTAATTTTTCATCATTGCTATGATTAGTTATTAAAATATCTATCTTACTTATTGGAACATTCATATATATACTATTTTTCTCTTCTGAAAATGCATCACTTGCTTTAAAATTTAATCCTTTAAAATCTTTAATTACAGGTGATGGGTTGTCTATATCTAAACCAATATATTCTAACCTATCTTTTAATTCACCAATTTTCATATTTTTCTTCTTTCGTTTATTATTCTTTCTAATTTTTCTTAATTAATATAATTAAACTAATATATTTAATATACATTTAATTCTTGTACACACATCTGTTTTATATGTTTTAGAATCACTATCTATTTTGCTTAATTCTTGCAAAATATATTTTAATCTTTTTATTCCATTCTTTTTTGCAAATTGAATATATCTATTTACCAAAAATCTTTGATTTGGTTTTAATTCAAGTAATTTTTCTAAATTATTTGTTGTTCCTTCTTTCATGCTAATTGATGTTAAATATATTTTTCTAATATATCCATATATATATCCTAAGACTGAATTTTCACTTTGTGTAATACACATTTCATCTATTAACTCAAAAGCTTTTTGTTTATTTCCTTTTTGCAACTCATTTGTTATTTCATATATTTTTGATTGTTCTGTTTTAATACATACTCTATCTATATCTTTTATTGTTATATTATTATTATCTAGATATTTTAATTTATTATATTCATTAATTAAAGTATATGTCTCATCTTCTACCATTTCAGAAAGGTATGTAACTTCTTGTATGCCCATTTCTAGCTTATCTTTTTTTGCAAGTGATAATAATAATTTTTTTCTATCATTTGCATTTATCCTATCATATGATTTAACAGCAAAAAGTTTAGGATTACTTTTTTCATTTTTTA
>CABTXJ010000062.1 GCA_902488785.1 uncultured Eubacteriales bacterium
AAATACATGGAGGTATTATCGTGATTAATATCGAGAGTATAAAGGGCAAGATAAGAAGCATGGCAGAGAAGAAAAATCTAAAGTCACAAGAAGTTCTGCAAATATATTTCTTCGAAAGATTTTTAGAAAGGCTATCCAAATCAAATTACAAAAATAATTTTGTAATAAAAGGAGGATTCCTAATATCTTCCTTAATTGGAATTGAAAATAGAACAACTATGGATATGGACACAACCATAAAAGGCATACCCCTAAAAGAAGAAAAAATAAAAGAAATCGTAAATGAAATTATAAATATAGATGTCGATGATGGAATAAGATTTGAAATAAAAGACATTAGTTATATTAGGGAAGAGGACGAGTACGAGAACTTTAGAATATCACTAATAGCAAATGTTGGAAAGACCAAAAACCCGATGAAACTAGACCTAACAACAGGAGATGCAATAACGCCAAGGGAAATAGAATATACTTATCCCTGTATCTTTAGCCAAGAAGATATAAAAATAATGGCATATCCATTAGAAACAATTCTCGCAGAAAAATATGAAACCATAATCAGAAGAAATATAACAACAACACGAATGAGAGACTTTTACGACCTATACACCCTCTACAAATTAAAAAAAGATGAGATAGATTATAAAATTTTAAAAGAAGCAATAGAAAGAACTTCCGACAAAAGAGGAAGCCAGGAGATAATGAAAGACTATGAGGAAATAATCGAGGACATAAAAGAAGATTCATACCAAAGATCCTTGTGGGAAGTATATCTCAGTGAAAATAAGTATATTGGAGATCTGACCTTTGATAAGGTTGTTGATGTAGTGATAACTATTTCAAATAGGGTTAGTGAGATGTAATATTCCAGACACTGTCTGGAAATTTATAGACAAAAAAATATTAGGTAAAAGAGAAGTGGAATTATTTTACTTCTTTTTTATTTTGCATTAAAGGATTTAAAATTAAATAAATTTTATGCCAATTGCTTAGCCTTGTAGATGAGACAAGAGATTTATATAGCTTAAAGACAAGAGAATTTAATAAAATCTTTTGACTTGTAAAAAAACAAAAATTGATAACAAAGTAAAAGAACATAAGCATGTTTGTATTTTGTTTTCTAAACTTTTAAAATCAAAAGAACAAGTAAAGAGTCAAGATAAAGATTAAAAGACCATATTAGAGCAAATAAAAAGCTTTAAGACAGATGAAAAAACTAAGTAAATTAAGAAATATTATAGCGAATGTACAGAGAGATAAAATCGGCCGTCTTTAGGCTGCACTGATTTTTTATTTAATAAAACTATGATATAATATATGAAGGAAAAATTCAATTATATGAATATTAAGGATGATATTATGAAAATAAACTATAATGGATTATGGAAACTTTTGATAGATAAAAATATGAACAAAAAAGATTTGCAGGAGAAGGTTGGTATTGCTCCAGCGACGATAGCAAAGATGGGAAAAGGCGAATTTGTTAGTATGGAAATTTTATACAGAATATGTATTTCTCTAGATACTGATTTTGGGGAACTAATTTCTATTGCGGAGGAGAATAATTGAACAATATAATTAAGAAAAAAGAATTGATTGAAATTGTTGAACAGGCATTGGATAGTGATGAATTAGCGATTTTTGCTGGCGCAGGACTTTCTATAAATGCTGGATACTATAATTGGGAAAAGTTATTAGAAAAACCTGCAAAGGAGTTGGAATTAGATATATCAAAAGAAAAGCATGATTTGATTTCTTTGGCTCAATTTTATTGTAATAAAAAGAAAAGAAGTGCTATTAATGAACTTTTATCAGCTTCATTTCCCTCTAATAAAAAACCTACGGAAAACCATAATATATTATCACAGCTTCCAATTTCTACATATTGGACAACAAATTTTGATACGTTAATTGAAGACGCCTTGAAAGAAAATAATAAAAATGTTTCTGTCAGAAAGGATGATAAGGATTTACAGCTTTCATATAAAAATTATGATGCAGTTGTATATAAAATGCATGGAGATATTCAAAGTCCATCTGATGCAGTAATAACTAGAGATGATTACGAAGAATATGGAATTAATAGTAGAAAATTATTTAGAGATGTTTTAGAAGGAACATTGCTGACAAAGACTTTTTTATTTTTAGGATTCAGTTTTAGTGATCCTAATTTTAATTTTGTACTTAGTAAAATGAGAGTTTTGCTGGGAGATGATAACAGACCACATTATTATATATTAAAAAAAATTGCTGAACCTAATAGGAACAAGTTTGAAGACGAAAAAGAATATAAAAAAGCAATGGACGAATACAAATATGATTTAATTAAACAAAGCCTACAGATTGCTGATTTAGACAGATATGGAATAAAAATATGCTTAATTGATAGTTATGAAGAAATCACGGAGATATTAAAAATCATATTAAATAGGTATAAAAGAAAAACTGTGTTTATTTCTGGAAGTGCAGAAACTTATACTCCATTAGATGCACAAGAAGCTAAGGAGTTTATCAGGAAACTATCTTTTGAACTTGTTAAGAACGGATATAAAGTTGTTAATGGATATGGATTAGGTGTGGGGACTTATGTAATAAATGGAATCACTGAATATTGTTATGATCACAGGGACATTAAAATTGAAGATAGCTTAAAACTGATGCCTTTCCCATTAAGTGCAATAAATAGTGAGCAACTTAGGACAACTTGGGAAAAATATAGAGATGAAATGATTTCTCAATGTGGTATAGCAATTTATATGTTTGGTAATAAACAAAAGGATGGAGAAATTATTAAAGCTGATGGTGTAAAACAAGAATTTAATATTGCTGAATCATATCAATTAGTGAATATACCATTAGCATTTACTGGGTTTATATCTCAGGAATTATATTCTGAAAATAGTGATATGGTTAAAAATATTTTAAATGATGAAGAAATTCAGTATATTACTAAATTTTGTGATATAGACACTAATGTTGATGCAATAATTAAAATAATAAATAGACTTAACAGTAAGGAGGAATGTTAATATGGCAAGAAGAGTATTTTTTAGTTTTCATTATGATGAGGATATCAATAGATCGATGATAGTAAGAAATAGTTGGGTTACTCAAGGCAAAGAAGCTGCAGGTTTTATCGATAAGGCGGAATTTGAAAAAATTAAAAGGAATGGTGAAAATGCTGTTTGCAAATGGATAGATAAGCAACTAGAAGGAACTTCAATTACTATAGTCCTAATTGGTAAAGAAACATTAAACCGTCCATTTGTCCAATATGAAATAATAAAAAGCATCGAAAGAGGAAATGCAATAATTGGGATTCATATACATAATCTTAGAGATATGATAACTCAAAGGACAACAGTAAAGGGTAATCCACATACTATTATTGGATATTATAATGATGGTACACCTGCGTATTTTGACTATATTTGTGATGATTTGTATGACTATTTGGAAGACAATGGATATTATAATTTGGGAAGTTGGATTGAAAAAGCAGCACTAAAAAAAGGAAAATAACTGTGTAAGTTGATAAAAACATCAACGTGATGGGTTATGAAAAAGAATAAGTGTAACTGAAAAGGAAATGAGCATCTAGAATATATTCATATATAACTTAGTTCGATGAGTGAGAGTAATATTATTCAGGAAAAAAGTAAAGTCAGGACATTATGTTATGATAAAATATAAAAACAAAAAATCTATAATACCACTTTCAAGTTGGATAAAAGAGTAATTGGTTATGGGAAAAACAGCAAGACAATTCAATAAAATATATATTGATTACAAAAAGAAATTTAAAAAGTCAATTCAACAAGTTTTGAAGTTAATGCCATATACTTTTTCAGACGATGATATTGTTAATACATTTAAAGAGTTATATCCACATTTGTGGGATGATTTGAATAAACAGTATAATTTTTGGCATAACAAAAATATGGTTCTACTTAAGTATGGGAAAAAAAGCAGATATAATTTTAGAAAACCTTATAATTTTATTTTAGATTGTTCTTTTCATAGTGTGAAAAAACTTAGAAAAGATAAGAATAGAATTATTTTGGGAAAAGATGATATGGAAAATTTAAAGAATGAAATAAAGCAGATATCAAAATCCAAATTTGATAAAAGAAAACAAAAAGTTGACGGCACATTAAGATTTATTCAAGAAATAGAACCACAATATACATCGTTTTTTATAGATAAATATTTTAAAACCTATGACTTGCATCAAAAATTAGAGATAATGAGAGAACTTTCAAAATATAAATCATCAAATATTACGGAGTTTTTTTATAAGGTTAATTCATGTACAAGAAATTTTTCTTTAAAAGAAGAAGCCCAAAACTACATTCAATCTATTGGATTACCATTTATGTTAAGACGTAAGAAAAAAGGAAAGAAAAATTATATTGATAACGAAATTGTAAAAAACAATTCAGGTCCTGAAGTTTTAAAACAGAGACTGTACGTAGATGATTTAGAGAAGGTAAAAAGATTTGATGTTTTTATATCTCATAACTCTAATGACATGAATCAAATAGTTGAATTTTATAAAACCCTAAATACAAAAGGATATGTGGCGTATATAGACTGGGTTAATGATAAATACGATTTGAAACGAGAATGGTGTAATGCTTCAACATCAGAAATTATTAAACTAAGAATACATCAGAGTAAGATTTTTATAATTTTTTTAACAGAATTAACTTTTAAATCACAATGGTGTCCATGGGAACTTGGGTATGCAGACGCTTTGGATAAAAAAATTTATGTTTATAATTCACCCAATTTAAAAAATGAAGATATTCCTATTTTCTATAAAGGTTACACTGAAATAAAAAGTGTTGATGAAATTATTATAGAAAATTATTGAACTAATATAAATTGCGTTAATGTAAGGGAGATGGCTATCTTTCCATCTCCTTATATATGTAGATTCTATAGATCTTTCATATTAGATAAAGCTCACATGTATTAGATTTTGTAAAAAGCACCCTTACATAATTCATTCCAATTTCGTGAGCTTTTATAGGATCAAACTCTCCTGGTAGAAAAGATTGGATTAAATGCCTAGAGGTAGTAGGAATTGGG
>CABTXJ010000063.1 GCA_902488785.1 uncultured Eubacteriales bacterium
ATATTGAAAAACCAAAAGCACCTGTTATTGAAGTAAAGGTGAATAGTAAACCGGAATACGAACTAAAGTTCGCATCACTTACAGATACAAAATTAAAAGAGGAAGAAGTATTAGAAAAAATAGACGAAAAAGCAGATAAAACTTATAAAGTCTATAATATAAAAGTTGGAGAAGAAGTACTTGCAAAAGTTACTGATCCAAATAAAGCAAATGAAATAATTGAAGATATAAAAAAAGATAGAGAATTTGATAAATTAGCTGTAGAAGAAGAAGTTACTAAAAAATTAGAAGTCACTGAAGTAGAAGAAGCTAAAAAAGTTGCCTTAAATAAAGTTTCAGAAATACAAGAACAACAAAGAAAAGAAGCAGAAGAAA
Organism: uncultured Eubacteriales bacterium; assembly: GCA_902488785.1. Taxonomy (GTDB): domain Bacteria; phylum Bacillota; class Clostridia; order TANB77; family CAG-508; genus JABCPO02. The sequence continues at coordinate 376 of CABTXJ010000063.1, forward strand.
AAAGAAACAAAATGATGCTAGCTTCTAGATCTTTAGGATCAAGAGGAGGATCAAGAGGTACTTCAGTAAGTCCTAGAGCATATGAATCACTTAGAGGTATGAGTTTTATTAACCCAACAGGAAGGCCAATTACATGTGGATTTATGGGATATAGAGGACATACTGGTGCAGATATGCAAGGAACAGGAATGACAGTTAGAGCAGCAAACAGCGGTGTAGTTACAAAAGTATTATATTTAACAAGAAGTTATGGTCATCATGTAGTTATTGATCATGGTAATGGAGTATCAACATTATATGCACACTTAAGTACAATTAATGTATCAGTTGGTCAAAATGTATCAAAAGGACAACAGATAGCAGTATCTGGAGCAACTGGTAATGTTACAGGACCACATTTACACTTTGAAATGCGTATTAATGGAAGACCAATAAATCCAGCACCATACATATAGTTGATAATATATAAAAATATTAATGATAAGAAAAATTAAAAATTACATGAAATACTAAAATTAGTAATTAGAAACAGGCAAAACGCCTGTTTTTTTATGCATATTTACATAATACCAATTACATGTTACAATTGTAATGTAGGTATTTATTAAATAAAGCGAAAATTTTTGCAATATTATGTAAGGAGTATTATATGAAACTGTATATGAGTAAAGTTGTGACACATGAAGATTTTTTAAAGATGTTTAAGGAAGAAAAGTTAAAGCTTCCAGATATATTAAAACAAAAAGAAAGACAAGAAGAGATATTTAATATTAGCAATGATAATGGTAATGTTCTATCAAAAGATAATCTTAATTTGATAACATTCGCTTCAGTTAATTATAATGAAGTTAAAAAATATTCAATACCATATCCAATATGCTTAGAAGAAAATAGTTATTTAAATTTAGGCTATGCATTAGATATTAAAATTACTATACCTACTATTTCTGTTATTTATGAAATAGAAAGTGATGGACTTGAAATTGTTAAAAATGAAAAATTTAATGAAGGGGATGATAATGAAGAAATATATATTTGGAAAGTAAAGGATGGATATTACAAAATAATTAGTATATTAATTGGTTCTGATATATTACATGATCAAGAAAAAATATATTTAGGTTCAGGAGAAAAAATATATATACAAAAAGTTGATAGAGTAGTTAGTGAAAGGATTTCTCAAATCAGATTATTTACTATATATATCAAAAGTATTTCACATGAGGCAAGGCAATATATTTCATATGAAATGTTAAATGTTTTTAAATATATATTTGGTGATGATGGGATAATATATAACAAAGAAAAAGAAAATATGACAACTATACAAAAACTTATGATTGAACTAATTAATGATCCAGATTATAAGAAGATGTATGCGCTAGAATACCTATATAATTTTGTTGAAATTGAAGATGAAAATGAAATAATAAAAAAAGTAATAAGCGATTATCATTCCATGAGTGATATATATAAGTATAAAAAACAATTTATGTATTGTCTTTTAACTATACTTACAGAGAATGTAGAACAAAAAGCTAGAAAAAGATTGGACAAAGAGGAAGAAAACTATGAAGAAACCAGAAAGAAAAAAGCAAAAGAAAGGGAAGAAAATAGTGTTCAAGATCCAAAAGAAAAGGTTCAAAAGGAAGAATGCAACAATAAAACACATGAAGAAAGAGTTGATGAAATTGAAGAAGAAGCTGAATAAAAGAAAAATTATACTTAGAAAAAGAAAATCAAGAAAAACAAAAAGAAGAAAAGCATATAATATTATTTAAAAGATTAAAGAGCATATATATGCTCTTTAATTATATTTTAAAATTAATTATTTTAATTAATTGTTTTAAAATAATTCTAAAATATAGTATTGTTATATACTAGGTGTTGTGATATAACTAAATTAATGTAATTTTTAAATGGAGCAAATAATTTTGCAAATATGTCAAAATTAAATACATAATTAGGAGGACATTATGAAAAAATTAGTGATAGGCATACCATGTGGGAAAAAATATAATGATATAATTGCAAATATAGCAGGATATGGATTAACAGATTGTTTAATAGACAAATTGTCAAATGATTTAGATCAAGAAAAATATATTGCATATGATTCAATAAATTATATTGAATATAATCTTTCAGAAAAAGATATGGATTATCTTTATGACTTTCCAGAAGTAATTGTAGTAATTGAAGCAGAAGTAGAAGGTGAATCTAAAAAAATAGGAGAACATGAGTATAGTATTTTAAGAGATGAATTAAGAGATATAATATTTGAAAAAAGATATACTATAGTAAAAGGGTTTATTGGAAAAGATTATTATTATGATTTAGAACAAATAATAATGTATGATGATATAACAGAAACAAGAGAACATGCATTAATAAAACTTGCAATAAGGATGGAATCGTATACCAATCATCAATTAGATGATATATTAATTGAACTAGAAATAATTAAAAAAGCTCATCCAAATGATTTAAATATTGATGAAGTAATTGAAGTTACAAAAGAATTAAGAAATGATTGTTATATGTTTAAACCTTTAGCTAGAATAGCTTCTATTTTGGTAAAAACAAAAGAAAGATATTATACAATAGATAAAAGGCCAAGTAAAGTGTTTAACAATATAGTTAAATTAAATAATTCAACATTAACAATTCAAAGATCAATTGCAGAAATTACTAAAATTAGAAATGCAAAATATTAGCAAAAATATTAGTGACATAATTAATTTTAAAAAGCAGCCAACTGGTTGCTTTTTATTTTGACTTTTTTATTGGATTATTTTTTCCAATTTTATTCTATTCTTATTTTTTCTTTGGTTTATTTTAGTTTAAATTACTTTACTTTAGTTATAGTTAGTATTTCTTTTTTAAACTTAATAAATATTTTTAAATATAATAATTATTATACAAAAGTTTTAATAATTATATAATATGAAATAAATAATATATAATATAATATATAATGCTTAAGAAAATATATAAATAGGAGAAATTATGGCAGGAGAAAATAAAAATCAAAAAATTAAAACAAGCAATGTTATAGTAACTGGGATATGGTGGATTATTATAATATTAATGAGTTTTTTAATTATATTTCAAAAAGGTTTTGTTAAAAATAGTAATTATTCAGAATTACTTTCAAATATTAACAATGGTAAAGTAACAAATGTTTCAATAAGCTCAGATAGAAAAAAAGCAACTTTTACTAAAGATAATGTAGGATATGAAGCAAATATACCAAGTATTGATACTTTTATGAATGAAGCAAATGAAAAAATAAAAAATGGTGATTTAAAAGTAAATCAAAAAGAAGAACCAGTATTAAGCGTATTATTTAAAAATGTGGCTGTTGTTGTTCCATATATGCTTATGATACTTGTACTATATTTTTGGTATAGAGCACTTAAACCAAAAGCAATAGGAACTGTAGGTAATTCTGATTTTAATGATCCTGTAAGTAAGGAAATGTCATTTGGTAAAAGCAAGGCAAGACTTGTTGATAATGAAAACCCTAAAGTTAAATTTAAAGATGTTGCAGGTATTGATGAAGAAAAAGAAGAATTAAAAGAAATAGTAGACTTTTTAAAGAATCCACAAAAATATATTGAAATGGGAGCAAGAATCCCTAAAGGAGTATTATTAGTTGGAAGACCGGGAACAGGTAAAACATTACTTGCAAAGGCAGTAGCAGGTGAAGCAGGAGTTCCATTCTATATAATATCTGGATCAGACTTTGTTGAACTATATGTAGGTGTTGGAGCTAAAAGAGTAAGAGAAATGTTTTTAGAAGCTAAGAAAAATTCACCATGTATAATATTCATAGATGAAATAGACGCAGTAGGAAGACAAAGAGGAGCAGGATTAGGTGGTGGAAATGACGAAAGAGAACAAACACTTAACCAATTATTAGTTGAGATGGATGGATTTGGTGAAAATGAAGGAGTAATAGTAATTGCAGCAACAAATAGGCCAGATGTATTAGACTCAGCACTTTTAAGACCAGGTAGATTTGATAGACAAATAGTAATTGGAATGCCAGATAGTAAGGCTAGAGAAGAAATACTTAAGGTACACAGTAAAAATAAGAAATTCGCAGATGATGTAGATTTTAAGGTAATTGCTAAAAATACACCAGGATTTGCAGGAGCAGATTTAGAAAATATATTAAATGAAGCAGCACTTATTGCAGCTAGAACAAACAAAGAAAGAATAACAAACAAAGACGTAGAAGAAGCAATGGTTAAAGTTTCAATGGGACCTGAAAAGAAGAGCAGAGTATTTACAGATAAAGATAGAAAATTAGTATCATACCATGAAGCAGGACATGCATTAGTTTCAGCATTCTTACCTACACAAGATAGAGTACATGAAATATCTATTATACCAAGAGGTATGGCAGGTGGATATACAATGTATAAGTCATCTGAAGATAAGTCATTTATGTCTAAAAAAGAAATGGAAGAAAGTATAATATCACTTTTAGGTGGAAGGCTTGCAGAAGAATTAATTATAGGAGATATTTCAACAGGAGCAAGTAATGACATCCAAAGAGCATCACAAATTGCAAGATCAATGGTTACAAAATATGGTATGAGTAAAGTGGTAGGAACAATTGACTATGGTCAAAATAGTGAACA
>CABTXJ010000064.1 GCA_902488785.1 uncultured Eubacteriales bacterium
GACTGAAAATCCTTGTGTCCGTGGTTCGATTCCACGCATAGACACCAAATTAGGTTAACTATTACTAGTTAACTTTTTTTGTGCTTATATAATAATTATATTTCTTTAATGATACTTAATTCATAAAACATTTAAAGTTTTAATATACATTAATATAATAATAATTAGAATAATATAATTCTTAAAATTGAGTTAAGGAGACCAATTATGAATAATAAAAAAATTAAAAAATATAGTTTAATATTAAGTATAATTTTATTATCTTTTATATTTCTATTTATAAAAGACAATAATCAAAATATAATAAATGCAAAAAATAATTATTTCAAAGAAGAAAATAATACAACTATAACTACTGAAACAAATATTATTAATGGTGATGAAGAAAATAATAATAAACCAAATGAGAATAATGATAATTTAAATAATAATACTGATAGTAAACCAAAAGATAATGAGGAAAAAGAAAATAAAGAAGGATGTGTAAATTGTAAAACTACAACTGAAACTACAACTAAAGATACAAAAACAACAAAAAGAGAAATTGATATAGTTGTTAAAAAAAATAAAAAGGAAGAACCAAAAGAGACAGAAAAGTCAAAAGAAGAAAAACAACAACCTAAAAAAGGTTTGCCAAAAGCAGGATCAGAAAGATTACCACTTGTTGAATCAGTAATAATTACAATGGCATTAGGAGCTATATATATTAAAAATATAAGCGGAATGAAAAAAAGATTACAAATATAGTCAATAATTAAATTAAATGAGTAAATGATTTCATTTACTCATTTTTTATTTTGAAAAATATTGACAGATGAATGAAAAGAATGTAACATGCTTTCATGGAAAAAATTATAAAAAAATATCTTGATAAAATTAATAAAGAATTTAAAACATGTATTTTTTGTGAAAAAAGAAGCGATATATATATATGTGAAGAATGTAAGTTAAAATTAGAAAATTTAAGAATTATTGAAGAAGGCAAGTACATATATCTTGGTGATTATAATATTAATAAAAAAATAATGATAGATATTAAATATTATAATTGTGCATATTATTTGGATGGAATATTTGGGTATGTAGGAAAGAAAAAAATATTAAAATATACAGACTCAGATATATATACATATGTGCCAACTAGTTTTAAAAAATTATTTGAAAGAGGATATAATATTCCGTATATAATGATTAAAAAATTAGACAAACCCCCACAATCTATGTTTAATCAGATAAACGACTTTGAAATGAAAAAATTAAATAAAGAAGATAGAAAAAAGAATATAAAAAATAAATATATTTTAAATAATAATGGAAAAAGCATAATTAGAAAATTTTTACAAAGTAATAGTTACAAACTTAAAATAATAATAGTAGACGATGTAACAACTACTGGAAGTACATTAGAATATTTAAAAAAATTAATAATTGATTTTTTTAATGCTAAATGTCTTGAAAAAAATTATAAAAATAAAAAAATTTGTATAAAATATTTTACACTATTTAAAGATATAATATAATTCATTGATATAATGTTATAGCTAATATAATATTGTTTTAGGAGGTAGAAATGAAAATAGGAATTAATGGATTTGGAAGAATTGGTTGTTTAGCTTTTCAAATAGCAATGGAAAGAGGATTAGATGTAGTAGCAATAAATGACCCATTTATACCAGCAGATTATATGACATATATGATTAAATATGATACTATTCATGGAAAATATAATGGAAGTTTAGAAAGCGATGAAGGAAGTATAACAGTTAATGGAAAAAATATAAAAGTGTTTGCTGAAATGGATGCAGCAAATGTACCATGGGGTGAATATGGAGTTGATATAGTTTTAGAATGTTCTGGAGTATATAAGACATTAGAACAAGCACAAAAACATATAGATGCAGGTGCAAAAAAAGTAATAATATCTGCACCATCTAAAGACGCACCAATGTTTGTAATGGGAGTAAATAATGAAAAATATACATCAGATATGCAAATAATATCTAATGCATCTTGTACAACAAATTGTTTAGCGCCAATTGCAAAAGTAATTAATGATAAATTTGGAATGAAAGATGGTTTGATGACAACTATACATTCAATTACTGCAACACAAAAAACAGTAGATGGACCAAGTAAAAAAGATTGGAGAGGTGGTAGAGCAGCATCATATAATATAATACCATCATCTACAGGAGCAGCAAAGGCAGTAGGAAAAGTAATACCAAGCTTAGATGGTAAACTTACAGGGATGTCATTTAGAGTACCAACTTTAGACGTATCTGTAGTAGATTTAACTTGTAATTTGGAAACACCTACAACATATGAAGAAATATGTGAAGCAATGAAAGAAGCATCTGAAGGTGAACTAAAAGGAATTTTAGGATATACAAGTGATGCAGTTGTATCTTCAGATTTCATATCAGATAGTAGAACATCAATATTTGATGAAACAGCAGGAATTATGCTTACACCAACTTTTGTAAAAATAGTTGCATGGTATGATAATGAATGGGGATATTCAAATAAGTTAGTAGACCTAGCAGAATACACATACAAAGTTGATTCAAAAGATAATAATTGAAAAACAAACATCAAAAATACAAATGAGAAGGTAAATAATATGAATGGTAATTTTTCTAAGAAAAATATAACTGACGTAGATATTGAAAATAAGAGGGTATTATTAAGATGTGATTTTAATGTACCATTAGATGAAAAAGGGAATATTACAGATAATACTAGAATAGTAAAAGCATTAGATACAATAAACTATATTATATCTAGAAATGCAAAACTTGTTATAATGTCACATTTAGGTAGACCAAAGGGAGAATATGATGCAAAATATTCTTTAAAACCAGTTAAAGAAGAACTAGAGAGATTATTGAATCATGAAGTTATTTTGGCAAAAGATGTAATAGGTGAAGATGCCAAAACAAAAGTAAATAATATGAAATTTGGTGATATAGTACTTTTAGAAAATGTAAGATTTGAAAAAGGTGAAAAAGAAAATTCTGATGAAATGAGTAAAGAACTTTCAAACTTTGGCGAGATATATGTAAACGATGCATTTGGAACTGCACATAGGGCACATTCGTCAACAGCAGGTATCGCTAAATATTTACCAGCATATGCAGGATTTTTGATGAAGGAAGAAATTGAATATTTAAAAACAGTAATAAATGATCCAGAAAGACCTTTTTTAGCAATACTGGGTGGAGCAAAGGTATCAGATAAGCTTGCAGTCATATATTCTCTATTAGATAAAGTAGATGAAATATTAATAGGTGGAGGAATGGCATTTACACTATTTAAAGCTATGGGATACAATGTTGGAAAAAGCTTAGTTGAAGAAGATAGAATTGAAGATGCTAAAAATATAATTAAAAAAGCTGAAGAAAAAAATATTAAATTAGTGCTTCCAGTAGATGTGGTGGTAACAGATTCAATAGAGTCTAATACATACAAAACTGTAAATATAGATCAGATACCAAATGATTTAATGGGAGTTGATATTGGAGAAAAAACTATAGAAAATATGGGAAAAGAAATTTCTAAAGCAATGACTATAATTTGGAATGGTCCACTTGGAGTATTTGAGTATGTGAATTTTGCAAAAGGAACTAAAAAAATAGCAGAAAAAATAGCTGATACAGACTGTGTAAGTATAGTAGGTGGAGGGGATTCTGCAGCTGCTGTAAAGCAATTGGGACTTGAAAAAGAATTTTCACATATATCTACAGGAGGCGGAGCAACACTTGAATTGCTAGAAGGTAAAAAACTTCCAGGAGTTGAATCACTTTTGGATAAGAAGTAAAATATTGAATATATTAGTTAGTAATTAAAAGAAGATAATGAAAATACATGTCATTATTTTCTTTTTTATATGTTTTAATATATAATATGTTAAAGAGGTGAAAGATGAAATATATAATTGGAAATTGGAAAATGAATAAAACGCCAGATAAAGCAATTAGTTTTTTAAATGAATATACAAAAATGGTAAAAGATATATCAATTGTAGAAAAGACATTAATATTATGCGTACCATATATAGACATGTTCTATGCTATAAATTATGCACAAGGTACAAATGTATTAATTGGTGCACAAAATATATATCATATACCAAGCGGAGCATATACAGGTGAAATATCTGCAGAGATGATAGGAGCACTTGGAATAAAATATAGTATAGTAGGACATAGTGAAAGAAGAAAACATTTTAATGAAACAAATGAAATGGTTTCTAAAAAAGTTTTAGCAGCATATGAAAACGGCATTATACCAATACTATGTGTGGGTGAAGATGAAGAAATATACAAAAATAATGGAACAAAAGAATTTATTAAAAAGCAATTAAATGAATCTTTAAAAGATGTAGCAGGTAAAAATATTTCAAAAATAATGATAGCATATGAGCCAATATGGGCAATAGGTACAGGAAACACTTGTGATGCACAACTTGCAAATGAAATGTGTACATATATTAAAGAAGAAGTAAAGAAAATAATAGGAAGTGCAGAAATACATGTATTATATGGAGGAAGTGTAAAATCTACTAATAGTAATGAACTATTAGAATATGAAAATATTTCTGGTGTACTAGTAGGTGGAGCAAGTTTAGATGCTAAAGAATTTGCTAGAATTTCTGGAATTAATATATAACTAGAGGATAGAAAAATGTATAACAAAACGATATTGATTGTAATAGAAGGAATTGGAATAAGAAATGATAAGTTTGGAAATATTATGTATGAAAGTGATATTCCAAATTTAAAAAAAATACAAAATGAAGCTTTAACTTCTATATTAAAAACAGATACACAAAAAGATGTAAGTTCATCATATTATGGATATTATACAATAGGCGCAGGGCAAGATATAATAAATGATAAAGAAATAGTAGATAAGCAAATAGAAAGTGGAGATTTTTTTAGTAATGAAAAATTACAAAAATTATATTCTAAATTAAAAGAAGAAGGAA
>CABTXJ010000065.1 GCA_902488785.1 uncultured Eubacteriales bacterium
ACTACTGCAATATATAATCATCCTAAAAATGTAGTATCACTAGATCATGGAGATAGAGTAGAATATACAATTAGAGTATATAATGAAGGTGATATAGACGGATATGTAGAAGAAGTATCAGATGATATGCCAGATGGATTAATCTTCTTACCAGAAGATAGTATAAATAAAAAATACAAATGGAAAGTAGTAAATGGAAAGATAACAACAGATTACTTATCAAGAGCAAATAATAAAGACAATATTCTTAAAGCATTTGATAAGACAAATGGTAAAGAATTAGCATATAAGGACTTAAAGGTAGCATTTAAGGTAGATGAAAATTATAATGAAGCAAAAGGAAAAATAGTAAATATTGCACAAATAACAAAAGATTATAATAAAGAAAGTAAAAAAGATAGAGATTCAACACCAGGAAATAATAAGCCTGAAGAAGATGATCAAGATTATGATAATGTAATACCAAAAAGAAAAACATACTTTGACCTATCACTTAGAAAGTTCATCACAAATGTATCAAATTCAAAAGGAAAAAATGAAGACCATAAAGATAGAGAGCCAAAGGTAGATGTAACAGAACTTAAGGCAGGAACAAAAACTACAGCAACATATACACATCCTAAAAACCCTGTAGAATTATTACACGGAGATAGAGTAGAATATACAATTAGAGTATATAATGAAGGTAATATTGATGGATATGCAGAAGAAGTATCAGATGATATTCCAAATGGATTAATTTTCCTACCAGAAGATAACGTAAATAAAAAGTACAAATGGAAAGAAGTAAATGGAAAAGTAACAACAGACTACTTATCAAGAGCAAATGGTAAAGATAATGTACTTAAGGCATTTGATAAAGATAATGATAATACATTAGACTTTAAAGATTTAAAAATAGCATTTAAGGTAGACGAAAAATACAAAGAGAAAAACGCAATAAAAAATATTGCACAAATTACAGAAGACTATAATGAAAAAGGTATACCTGATAGGGATTCAATACCAGGAAATAATAAGCCAAATGAAGATGACCAAGATTATGATAGCGTAATACCTGGTGAAAAGAAAATATTTGACTTAGCTCTTAGAAAAATAGTTTCAAAGATAATAATTACAGAAGGCAAAAAAGAAAGAGTAATTGAAACACATCATAAGTATGAAGATCAACCAGAAGCTGTTGCAAAAGCAGAATTAGATAGAAAAAAATTTAGTACAACACAAGTTAAATGGGAATACAAAATACGTGTAACAAACGAAGGACAAATTCCAGGGTATGCAAAAGAAGTATCAGATTATATACCAAAAGGAACATACTTTGATGAAAAAGATAATCCAGAATGGTATAAAAAAGAAGATGGTACAGTAGCTACTAAAAAATTAGCAAATACACTTTTAAAACCAGGAGATAGCGCAGAAGTTACAATATATCTAAGATGGAAAAAAGATAAGAACAACATGGGAGTTAAAAATAATTGGGCTGAGATATCAGAAGATTACAATGAAGAAGGGGTACCAGATATTGACTCAGTACCAGGAAATAAGAAACATGGAGAAGACGATATAGACGATGCACCAGTAGCACTTACAATATCTACAGGTGCAGATAGTACATATTATATAGCAACACTTTCAGTTCTTTCTATAGTAACAGCAGGAGTTGCAGGATTAAAATATTATATTATTTAATAACTAAATGATTTAAAATAATAATATTTAAACAAAGTGAACCTAAATTATTGAATGAAAAATTTTAATAATTGTGGTTCATTTTTATATTAGTAATTAAATAAAAAAATAATATTAAAATAATATTAAAGTTAATAGTAGAAATATCAGTTAATACTATTATTTAATACTGCAATAAAAGTAAAAAAGAAAGCATAAGTATATTAAAAAAGTATTAAAAAGAATGTATAAACATGCTATTTTGTTGAAAAAGCTTTTTGTATTTAATATATTATAATTATAAATTAAATAAATAAGGAGGAAATTATGGAGAATGCTTCACAAGCATTAATTATAGCAGGAGCTATATTATTAGCAATATTATTAGTTGCAGTTGGTATGTTTGTATTCAATAAAGCAAATAATGCTATACAAAGAGGTGCAACACAAATGAGTAGAGAGGAAATTAATACTCACAATAGTTATTTTGATGCATACCAAGGAATGCAAAATGGTGCAACAGTTAAAGGATTTTTAGCAGGATGGGGACAAAGAGTAGCACCAGAAGATACAGCTGATGAAAGAAAACCACTTTTAGAAGGTGATTTAGGATCAGGAAAAAATGCTGACCAAATCTTAAATGCACAATCTAAAGTTAAAACAGCACAAAGATATAATATAGATGTAATTCACAATGCACAAGGATTAGTAGACAAAGTAACAATAAAATCAGCTAAATAATATATAATATAATATTATACATATAGTGTTACCATATAATATATTTGGTAACATTAATATATATAATAATAATGAGGTAATTAATGGATAACAATTTAAGTGATGCAATTTATTTAGCATTTGGTATGTTAGTATTTATACTTGCAATTAGTATAACTATGAACATGTTTAATACATTTTCATTATATAGTGCTAAAATATTAGATGACAAAATGGATCCAACTAAAAAAAGAGGCTCACAAGGTGGTATATATATGGATGTACTAGATGAAGGATCAGATAATGAACCAGTAAGAGAAAATATTCTAATGACTAAATCATCTGTTGCAGCACTTTTAAATAGGTATTATAAGGAAAGTTCTGTTATAAAATTATATGATGAAGGTGAAAATTTAAAACAAGTATTTGATCTATCATTGGAACAGGCAGTTGCAAATATTTCATCAAAAGGTAGAAAAGAAAGAGAAAAACTTAAAGGATATGATGTAACAATATATAATACATATTGTAATCCAACACACCCGCTTAGTATGTTTGGTGCACCATGGAGAGGTTCAAATGCTAATAGGGAAGAAAAAGATAGATTCTCTACAGATAGGGTAAATGCATACATATTAGGTGAGAAGAAGTATATAAACGGAATACTTGTAGACTATGAAAACCAAGGAAGAAATTGGTTTTCAAACCTACCAAGTGATTCATATTTTATGATGACAGTAATACAATATCAGTACTCTGGTGATGTAAAAAAGTTTGAAGATAAAGATGAGCTAGGTGAAGACATTGTAATAGGTGGTTCACCAAAAGATAAATTAGAAATTAACTTAAAATATGTTGGAAAAGGCATATAATAATTAGGAGGATAGTATGGAGGATACATTAATAACAATTATAGCAATATTGGTATCAGGAGTTTTACTTTTTATATTTCCACTTATGGCAGTATCAGAAAGAAATAATGATATAGCAGAAAGTGTAGCACAAAAAGCAGTATTTGATTTTGTAGATGAGGCAGCAACTACAGGAGTTATAACAGTACAAAATTATACTAAATTACAAAATACACTATCTAGTACAGGAAACAAATTTAATATTGATATTGAAATTAAAAAAATAGATGAAAATATTGGTAAAAAATCACAATGGGTAAGTAATGTTGTTGTAGGTGAAAATGTACAATATTCTATATATTCTGAACAAATAACAGATCAAATAATGAATACAGGTGCATATCCTTTAAGAGCAGGAGACACGGTTTCTGTTAAGGTTACAAATAGTAATAGAACAGTTGCTCAAAGCTTTAGATCAATGCTTACACCAGCAGGTGCAGACAATGTAGAAATATCTGCCCAAAGTTCACAAGTTGTAACAGCAACAGGAGCAAGACAATAATTATATTATAGAAAGGTAATTATATGAAAATACAAACTGCATCAATAATATATATTCTAATTATAGTTCCAATATTGTTTGTAATGTCAATTGCACTTTCTTTAAGGCAAGATACATATAAGAGTATGCTAAATTATGAGAGGATACAAGTAGAAGCAACAAAAGATGCTATACAAGCATTTGAAATGAATACATCTGGAGAAGATAGTAAAAAAGTATCAGACGTTTTAAGAAGTATTGCAGAAGCTTCAATAAATGTATATAAGGATTCACTAGCTACAAAGCTTGGTATGAGTAACATTTCTAAAAAGTTTATAGACTCATATGTACCAACAGTAGCTTTTACATTATATGATGGCTTCTATATATCAACACCATCTAAAAAACCAATTGTAGCAACAGATGATAGAGGTAATGCAATTAATGTTGATGGTGATTCAGAAAAAGAAGAAATGCAAAATGGTGAAAATGGATATAAGCCATTATTATTTGAAAAATCAGGTGGAAGAACAGAAGATGTATATAGTGCGGATACAGAATATGCACATCAAATGTATCCACTTCAATTATATACTGCAAGGGCAGATTTAGGCGGTTCAAACTATGCAAATATTAACTTTTCACTAGATAATTTTTTAGTAATAAATGGTAAAAAAGATGGAATAACATTTAATAAGTCGGGATACCTATTAAACAGGGATGTAAATGTTACACTTTCAACTACAAGCAAAAACCTATCACTTTTAACAAACAATGATACAGGATCAGAAAAATTAGTTAATGCATATGTAGATGAAGCAAGAAAGAATGGAGAAAGAATAGAAGTAACTGTATCAAATGAGGTAATACCAAGATATAGTAGAACAGGTCAAACATATGGAAATATAGTAAAAGATGAAGAACTTGCTGTTCCAACTTTTAAGATAGTATATGATCCTGCAGATGATTTTGATTTTCAAGGCGTACAGGATCCAGAAAAAACCAAGAAACCAGGTGATACTAAAAAAACTGAGTATTATACAAAAATTAATGATTATAGGGCAAAAAGAGCATATGCAGACCAGCAAATTAATGGAATAAAATATTAT
>CABTXJ010000066.1 GCA_902488785.1 uncultured Eubacteriales bacterium
GAAAAAGCAGAAGTAGAAAATATATTAGGAATAAATATACAAAAAGAAATAGTAAAAATTACTAATATAAAACCATATATTGTAAAAAATATAATAAATATGATAGATGAAGGAAATACCATACCATTTATAGCAAGATATAGAAAAGAAAAAACAGAAAGTATGGATGATGAAAAATTAAGAACATTTGAAGAAGTGTTAAATTATCAAACTAACTTAATTGAAAGAAAAGAAGAAGTTGCAAGAATAATTAAAGAACAAGGTAAGTTAGATGATGAGTTAAAAGAATTATTAAAAGAATCTAAAACAAATACAGAAGTTGAAGATATATATAGACCATTTAAACAAAAGAAGAAAACAAGGGCAACAGAAGCTAAAAGAAAAGGATTAGATGGGCTTGCAGATGAAATACGTTTAGGTAATGTAGAAAAGATAGAAGAAATAGCTTTAAAATACTTAAATGAAGAAGTAGAGAGTATAGAAGATGCAATAGTAGGTGCTAAAGATATATTAGCAGAAGAAATATCAGATAATAGTAGGGTAAGAAAAAATATTAGAGATGAATATTTTAAAAACTCTGAAATAACATCAGTTAAGAAAAAAGAAAAAGAAGATGAAGTATTAGATGAAAATGGAATATATACTATATATTATGACTTTAAAGAAAAGATAAGTAGTATACCAAGCCATAGATATTTAGCTATAACAAGAGGAGAAAATGAAAAGATACTTACAGTATCCTTTCTAATAGACGAAGAAAAAATATATAATATAATTGGAAATGTGTTAATAAAAGATGGGATACTTAAAGAAAATAATATAAGACAAAAAGAAATCTATGATGAAATAATTGAAGATTCTTTCAAAAGATTAATTAAATCATCTGTTGAAAGAGAGATAAGACAAATTAAAAAAGAAGAATCAGATGAAGTAGCAATTGATATCTTTGGAAACAACTTAAAGCAATTACTACTTACACCACCTATAAAGGATGTAAGTATATTAGGATTTGATCCAGGATTTAGAAATGGATGTAAGATAGCTACAATAGACAAAACAGGTAAGTTTACTGACGAACTAATAGTACATGTTACTATGCCAAATGATGATGTTAAAACTGGTATGGAAAAGGTAGCAAAATTAGTTGAAAAACATAATATAGATATTATAGCTATAGGAAATGGTACAGCATCTAGGGAAAGCGAAAAACTAATATCTGATATGATAAAAGGAACAGATACAAAATATATTATAGTAAGTGAAGCAGGAGCTTCAGTATATTCTGCATCTAAAATAGCAAAAGAAGAATTTCCTGACACTGATGTAAGTATAAGGGGGGCAATATCTATTGCAAGAAGACTGCAAGATCCACTTTCAGAACTTGTTAAAATTGATCCAAAATCAATAGGTGTAGGACAATACCAACACGATGTTAACCAAAAAAGACTTGTGGAAAAATTAGATAATATTACTCAAGATACAGTAAATAAGGTAGGAGTAAACTTAAATACTGCAACATTTTCACTATTATCATATGTATCAGGCCTAAGTAAGAGACAAGCTAAAAATATAGTTAAATACAGAGAAAAAAATGGAAGATATAATACAAGACAAGAATTATTAGAAGTTACAGGAATAGGTGAAAATAGCTATAGGCAGGCAGTAGGGTTTATGAGAATATATGAAAGCAAAAATGCATTTGATATAACAGGGATACATCCTGAAACATATAATATTGCAGAAGAAATATTATATGCAGTAGATGCAAAAGAAGAAGATATACTAAACCTTAAAAAGAAAGAAAAGATAGACAAAAGATTAAATGAAATAACTATAGAAAAGTTAAAAGAAAAAAGTAAGATACTATCTGAAACATCAGATATAGTTATTAAAGATATAATAACAGAAATACTAAGACCTGGAAGAGACATTAGAGAAGATCTTCCAAAACCAATATTAAGAGAAGATATATTAAAATTTGAAGACATAAAAATAGGGGATGTATTAAAAGGAACAGTAAGAAATGTAACTGCATTTGGAGCATTTGTAGATATAGGTCTGCATAATGATGGACTAGTACATATTTCAGAACTTAGTAAAAAATATGTAAAAGATCCAAATGAAATTGTTTCAGTAGGTGATGTAGTAGAAGTAAAGGTTATATCAAAAGAAGATAAACAAGAAAAAATATCACTATCTATGAAACAAGTGTAAAAAAAAGTACAAAACAAGATAACCTAGATTAGGTTGCTAAATAGTTTAATTGAAAGATATATATTAATTTGTTAAAATGTATTAATAACAATAATAATTGAAATAATAATATAAACAAGTAAAAGAAAAAGAAAAAACGATAAGTAAAAACAAAAAAAGAAGAAATAAAAAATAATATAATAATATAATATTGAAAGGCTAAAATGGAAAATATTAGAAACTTTAGTATAATTGCACATATTGACCACGGTAAGTCAACACTTGCAGATAGGTTAATAGAATATACAGGTACTGTAGAAAAAAGAAAAATGAAATCTCAAGTTCTAGATAATATGGAAATAGAACAAGAAAGAGGAATAACAGTAAAATCACAAGCAATTAGGATGACATATAATCATAATGGAAAAGAATATATATTAAACTTAATAGATACACCAGGTCATGTTGATTTTAACTATGAGGTATCTAGGAGTTTAGCTGCATGTGAAGGAGCTATACTTGTAGTTGATTCAACACAGGGAGTAGAAGCACAAACACTTGCAAATGTATATTTAGCACTAGAAAATGATTTAGAGATAATACCTGTATTAAACAAGGTAGACTTACCTAATGCAAGAGTTGATGAAATAAAAGAGGAAATAGAAGAGGTAATAGGACTAGATACAACAGATGCACCATGTATTTCTGCTAAAACAGGACTAAATGTTGAAAAGGTATTAGAAAAGATAGTAGAAGAAATACCAGCACCTGTAGGTGATAGTAACAAGCCACTTAAAGCTTTAATATTTGACTCAGAGTATGATAATTACAAAGGAGTAATATCACATGTTAGAATATTTGATGGTGAAGTATCTGAAGGTGATGAAATACTTTTCATGAAAGGTGGAAAGTCATTTATAGTTACTGAAGTAGGTTATCTTTTAGGTAATGAAAAAGAACCTAAAAAGAAAATTAAAGCAGGAGAAGTTGGATATATAGCGGCAAGTGTAAAAAGTGCAAAAGATATACGAGTAGGTGATACTATAACACTTAAACATAATAGAGCAAAAGAAGCATTGCCTGGATATAAGGAAGCTAAAAGTATGGTATATTGTGGAATGTTTCCAGTAGATGGAAAAGACTATATACCGCTTAAGGATGCATTAGAAAAACTTAAACTAAATGATGCTGCATTTAATTTTGAACCAGAAACATCGAAAGCATTAGGATTTGGTTTTAGATGTGGATTTTTGGGACTATTACACTTAGAAATAATTATTGAAAGAATAGAAAGAGAATATGATATATCAATAATTACTACAGCACCATCTGTTATATATGAAGTATATAAGAAAAATGGTGAGATGCTTTCAATATACAATCCAGCAGACTTACCTACACCTGAAGAAATTGACTATATGAAAGAACCGATAGTAACTACAAATATTTATGTACCAAAAGAATATATTGGTAATGTAATGGAAGTATGTGAAGAAAGAAGAGGAACATATGTAGGACTTACATATATTGACCAAAGCAGAGTCGATGTACAATATGAAATGCCTTTAAATGAAATAATATATGATTTCTTTGACTATATTAAATCTAAAACAAAGGGATATGCATCAGTAGATTATGAGCTTAAAGAATACAGGAATTCTGACTTAGTTAAATTAGATATGTTTATAAATGGAGAGCAATTAGATGCACTATCATTTATTGTACATAAGGATAATAGTTACTCACGTGGTAGAAAGATGGCAGAAAAGCTTAAAAAAGAAATACCAAGGCAACAATTTGAAGTACCAATACAAGCTAAAATTGGTGGATCAATTATTGCAAGAGAAACAGTAAGAGCAGTAAGAAAAGACGTACTTGCTAAATGTTATGGTGGAGATATTTCAAGAAAGAAAAAGTTACTTGAAAAGCAAAAACGTGGTAAGAAGAAGATGAAACAAATAGGAAATGTTGAAGTACCACAAGAAGCATTTTTGTCTGTGCTTAAGTTTGACGATGAAGATTAAAATAATATTAGTAAATAAGTAGCTACAAAAGATAAGGTTAACGATTTAACAAATATAGTTGAATAAAGCACTTTAAGAAATATAAAAAAATATTTATAAAAAAGCTTGCAACTTTACATAAAACATGTTATAATTATTACATAATCGTTAAATAAATATTAAAATATTAAAAAAATATATTCAAAAGAATAAAAATAAAAGGAGATAATTATGAAAAATAATAAAATAAAAAATATAATGTCTTTAACTATATTAGCAGTAGCTACAATAGTAGCAATGGTTAATTTAACAATAGCAAATAATAAAGTTGCATATAATAATATTGAAGGAAATAATAACACATTTTTAGCAGAAGGTAAAAAAGAAGAAGGATGTACAACAAATTGTAAAACAACAACTGAAAAAACAACTAAGGATACAAAAACAACAAAAAGAGAATATGAAATAGTTGTTAAAAAACCTAAAAAAGATGAACCAAAAGAAGATCCAAAACAACCAGAAAAGCCAGATGATAAAAAACCAGAAGATAAAAAAGATGATAAAAAAGATGATGGTAAAAAAGAAGACAAAAAAGAAGAAGGATGTACAACAAATTGTAAAACAACAACTGAAAAAACAACTAAGGATACAAAAACAACAAAAAGAGAATATGAAATAGTTGTTAAA
>CABTXJ010000067.1 GCA_902488785.1 uncultured Eubacteriales bacterium
CAAAAAGATTATGTATTTGAAGACTTGGATTTAACAGATGAAAAAGGAAATATATACAATTACTATGTAGACGAAGTAGAAGTACCAAAAGGATACACAAAGAAGAAGACAAAAACAGGTGATAGGATAGTAAACGTAAAAGATGAGATAGGTAAAAAATATATACCATATGCAGGAACAAAAGGAGGACTTCCAATAATAGTATTATTAGTAGCATTAGCATATGTAATAATTACAAGAAAGAAAGTAACAGATAAGAGGAATATTGGTATATAATATATAATTTAAAAGGACTAAATATTAGTCCTTTTTTTAATATATTTAAAAAATATATAAAGAAATATAAAAACTTTTAAAAGCTTTTTCAAATATATATAATTAAAATATATGGAGGATAATTTGGAAAAAGAAAACACAAGTATATATGAAAAAATAATGTATGGATTAATAGTAATAATATTATTAATTTTAGTAGGAACTATGATAGTTAAAATGGTTAAAAATAATAAGGCAGAAAATCCTAAAGTAACTTTTAATTTAGAAGGAAAAGGAAATATAGTAATAGAACTATATCCTAAAAAAGCACCAAACACAGTAAATAATTTTATTAATTTAGTAAATAGTGGTTGGTATAATGGTAAAATTATATATGGAAAAGATATTAATACAATACATGTAGGAAGAAACAAAGAAGGTGCAGATGAGCCACCAACACTTTCACTAGTTAACCAAGATATAAAAAAAGGTAGCAAAGAAGACGCAGCATATGAAATTGATGGAGAATTTGCAGACAACGGATTTGCAAATGATTTAAGACATGAAAAATATATGATAAGTATGGCAAGAAAAAACTATACTGGAATTATTAAGGAATTAGAAAAAGAAAGCTATAATTCAGCCACCGCAGCATTTAATATAGTAATGGGAGATAAGGCTCCAGAGCTAGATGGGAAATATGCAGTATTTGGTAAGGTAATAGAAGGGCAAGAAATTTGTGATGAAATATTTAACACAGAAACAAATGTACCAGAAAATGATGAAAACAAATGGCAATTAAGAAGATTTCCTAAAGATAAAAGGTATGTAATAAAAGAAGCTACATGTACGGATAGAAATAATAAAAAAGTTAAAACACATGAAAGATTTGATTTTAACAAGTATATATTAGATAGATTTAAAGAAGAAACAAAAAGACAGCAAGAGGAAAGTAAATCTGGAAAGACAAGTAATAATAATTTAAATGTAAGAAAATCAAAGGTTGAAAAATCTAAAGTTTTAAATGAATAAATATATATAATATTGAGTTTAGGAGAAAATATGAATACAGAAGATATAATTAATTTAGAAAATATAGCAAATGATTTAAGAAAAAATGTACTTAAAATGGTATATGAAGCAAAGTCAGGACATATTGGAGGAAGTTTTTCAATTGCAGAAATAATTACGTGTTTGTATTTTAATTATCTAAATATTGAAGTTTCAGAAACTGGAAAAAATTTAAAAGATACTGTTATACTATCTAAAGGACATGCTTCACCAATACTATATTCTGCTCTTTTAAAAAAAGGTATTATTAAAAGTACAAAACAATTTAGAAATGTAGAATCAGACCTAGAAGGGCATGCATCAAACCATATACCTAGTATACCAGTATCTACTGGATCATTAGGACAAGGTTTGTCTATTGCAATAGGGATTGCAAATGCAAAAAAATTAGATAAAAAAGATGATAAGGTTGTATGCATAGTAGGTGATGGAGAAATAGAAGAAGGGCAGATATGGGAAGCGTTTTTAAGTGCATCAAAATATAATTTAGACAATTTAACAATTATAATTGATGCAAATAATATACAACTAGATGGAAGAGTAGAAGATATTAAAAATATATACCCATTAAAAGAAAAATTAGATGGATTTAATTTTCAAATAATAGAAATAGACGGGCATAATATATTAGAGATATTAGAAGCATTAAATAGTAAGCAAACTAAAACAAAAGTAATAATTGCAAATACTATAAAAGGAAAAGGCGTATCATTTATGGAAAACACAAATAAGTGGCATGGAAAAGCACCAAATGATGAAGAATATAATATGGCTATGAAAGAATTAGATATTTAAATTAAATGTTAGGAGAATATTATGAAAGAAGCAACAAGAGAAAGTTATGGAAAAACACTTTTAGAGATTGGTGAAGATAAAAATGTAGTGGTTTTAGATGCAGATGTTTCAACTTCAACTAAAACAAATATGTTTGCAGAAAAATATCCTGAAAGATTTTTTAATACTGGTATATCTGAAGCAGATATGGTATCACAAGCAGCGGGATTTGCATCAGAAGGAAAAATAGTATTTGCAAGTTCTTTTGCGGCATTTTTAGTAGGAAGAGCATATGATCAAATTAGATGTAGCATTGCATATTCGAATATGAATGTTAAGCTAGTTGCAACACATAGTGGGTTAAATGTAGGAGAAGATGGAGCAACACACCAAATGCTAGAAGATATAGCACTTACAAGAGCATTACCTAATATGGAAGTATATACAGCATCAAGTAGTAATATATGCAAGGGCATTGTAAGGAAAATATATGAAAAACAGGGGCCATGCTATTTAAGACTATATAGGGGAAAAACAGAAGAATTATATGATAATTTAGAAGAAAATGAAATTTTAGATGCAATAGAAACTGGAATGATAGGAAAAGGAATAAAAGATAGGAAATTAGAAGAACATAAGATTATATTAATTACAATGGGAGATATGACAGAACATGTATATAATGTACAAAAAAGATTAGAAGAGGAAGGCATATATTCAGTTGTAATAGACGTGTTTAAATTAAAACCATTTAATGAATTATATTTAATTAATATATTAAAAAATATAGGAAATAGTAATATACCAATTATAACAATAGAAGATCATAGCATATATGGAGGATTAAATTCTATTATATGTGAAACACTTTCAAAACATTTACCTAGAAAAGTATATTCTATGGGCATGAAAGAATTTGGAAAATCAGGAAATCAAGAAGATGTACTTAAATACTTTAAATTAGATGAAGAAAATATATATAAGTATTGTAAAAAAGTAATTTTAAATAGCAAAATATAATATTTTAGAAATGCAAATGTTTAAAATATCAATATATTAATATATAATATATAATATTAAATATGTATTAGAAATTACAATTAGGAGTAATTATGAAATTTAATAAAATGTATGAAAATACATCTAATAATAATAAAAAAAAGCAACCGCTTAGTAGATTTTATGTTTTGATTTTTTTTCTTATATTTGTAATATGTATGCTAAGTTCATGCGATTCACCAAGAGAAAATAAAAACTTAAATGAAATATATATTAATGGTAAAAACACACATCTTATAGCAAATATAGAAATGGTTGAAGAAAATAGTAAAAAACACCCTATGATCTATTTGAAAGATGTAGAAAAACTATTTGATAATAATATACAAAATATAACAGAAGAAAAAAAGATAATTGTTGCAGGGAAAAAAGATATTGTCGTATTTAAAGAAGATGAAAAAAAGATAGACAAAAATGGAGAAATAAAAGATATAACTATATCACCTAGAAAAATAAAAGAGAGATTATACTTACCACTTGAAGAGTTAAGAGAAATATTTGGCTTTAAAATATTACAAGGCGATAAAAAAATAGCAATTATGTATGATGACTATAATGCAACATATATAGAAGTTAAAGAAGAAACAAAACTTAAAAATAATGCATATGTTTTTTCAGGAACAACAGAAAAATTAATGCCAAATAAAAAGTATATTAAAATCGCTGAAAAAGGATCAAAAGCTAAAATAATGACAGAAGATGTTAAAGTTGGATATATATCTAAAAGATCAATAAGTAGTGAAATTAAAGAGGAAAAGAAGCAAAAAGAATTACTTAAGATAGAAGATACAAATATTATATTAAATTATAAGAATTTTAAAGAAAATTCAGATAATTTAAAAATAGAAAAAGAAAAAAATAATATGTGTATTATGGAACTATTTGTATTAAGAGAAAATAGTAAGGTTGACCTATTATATGATAAAGAAAATAATAGTTTTAAAACATATATAAAAAAATTAGAAGATGAAAATATTAAAAAAATAGGTGAAATAACACTATCAGTAGTAGACAAGGTTTGGTATAAGCAAAATATACAAAATTATGAAATAAGAAAAAATATAATAACAGAAAATATAAATAAAGCAAGAGAATATAATTTAGATGGATTGTATTTAAATATAGAAGATGTAACAGATAAAGCAGCATATAATAGATTTAAGATAGAACTTGGAACAAGACTTAAAGCATATGATAAGATATTATTAACAAATAATTTAAATTATAATGAAAAAACAAAAAAGAATGAAAACAAATTTGAAATATATTAAAATATAACTAAAGAAAAGAAATTTTAGATAGGTGTAATAATGAAAGATATTGAAAAAAATAATAATAACAAAAAAGAATTAGAAGAAAATAATTTAAATAAAAATAAAGAAAATAATAATAGTCAAAAAGATAATAATGTAAATACAACTATGAAATATAATTTTAACATGGGATATAGCCTAAATAAAAATTATATTGAGCCAGAAGAAAATGAATTATTTGAAGACGATAATTTTAATAATACCAATGATGGTAATAAAAATATTGAAGATAACAAAGAAGAAAAAATTGAAAAAGACATTACAGAAAAGCAAATGCTTAGAAATTTATCGATAGAAGATGTACCTAAAAGAAAAAATATAAATATGGGAAATTATACATACCCATATTTAACAGATGAAGAAA
>CABTXJ010000068.1 GCA_902488785.1 uncultured Eubacteriales bacterium
AATTTATAACTACTCAACTAACGCAGAAGGAGGACAAAAAGTTCAATCTATACTAGCAAAAGATGGAGTTGAATGGGTTGATGAAAAGAAATTATACTATTTAAAAAGTCGTGGTATAGACGAAGAAGAAGCGGCAGGGTTATTAATACTTGCAAACTTTGAAAAGATACTTTTAAATATACCAAGTGATTATTTAAGAAAAATGATTAGAAATATATTAGTAGGTAGTATAATATCTAAGAAGAACTAGAAGAAAAAGAAAAAGAAAAGAACAAAAACAGAAAAAAGAAAGAGAAAAGAAATAATAACAAGAAGAAAAGATAAATATAATAAAGGAAATATAATGGAAGATATTAGTGATATAACTTTGGAAATGAAAAATATAACTGAAGAAGAATTTTTATACTTAAAAGAATTAGACAAGATATATTTAGATAGTGCTGCAACATCACAGAAGCCAAAATGCGTAAGTGATGCTATTAAAGAGGCATATGATATGGGTGCTGGTAATGCACATAGCAAAATGCATTATTTTGCAAATACAGCAAGTGATATGATTGAAGGTACAAGAAAAAAAGTAGCAGAATATATTAATGCAGATGAATCAGAAATAGTATTTACTAAATCAGCAACTGAATCATTAAACATAGCTATATCAAGTAGTATTAAAAACTACTTAGAAGAAGATGAAAATGTATTAATTACAATATTAGAACACCATGCAAATATAGTGCCATACCAAGAGGCTATATATTATAAGTTTAAGAAAAAAGAACAAGAAGAAGAACAAGAAAATGAAAAAGAAAATAAAAATAAGGAAGAAGTAGTATCAAAGTATTTAAGATATGCTACTTTAGATGAGAATTATCTTTTTGATTATGATGATTTTGAAAGAAAGCTAGATGAAAATACAAAAATAATTGGTATAACAGGATGTTCTAATGTTACAGGAGAAGACATTGATTTTGATAAAATTAATGAAATAATTAGTAGGAAATGTATTAAAAGACCAATCATTATAGTTGATGCAACACAACTTGTTGCACATAAGAAATTTGACATTAAGAAAATAATGCCAGATTATTTAGCATTTTCTGCCCATAAGATGTATGGACCATATGGTGTAGGTATACTATATATTAGAAAAGAATTAGTTAAAGAAACTAAACCACTAGTATATGGTGGTGATATGATTGAATATGTATTTAAAGACTATGCAACATATTTAGATGATATACATAGGTTTGAAGGTGGAACACAAAACCCAGCAGATATATATGCGCTTGGAAGAGCAATATCTTTTATACAAAAAATACAAATAGAAAATATTACAAAATATCTAAAAGGATTAACTGATTATGCATATGCAAAATTAAAAGAGATAGAAGAAATAACAATATATTCTAATAATTCTAACTCTCTAATATCTTTTACAATAAAAAATATACATGCACATGATGTAGCAAGTATATTAGATTCCTATGGCTTTGCAATTAGAGCAGGGCACCACTGTGCTATGCCACTACATAATGCAATTAAAGAAGTGTCAACAAACAGAGTAAGTTTTGGTATATATAATACAAAAGAAGATATAGATAGGTTGGTTGATGCTCTTAAAAAGATTATTGCTATGTTAGGATAATATTATAATATACAACATATTGGAATGGAGAAATATATAATGGATATTAACGATATATATACACAAGTATTAATTGAAAACTCAAAAAACAAAGAAAACAAAAGAGAAATAGAAGGAAAAAAAAGAGATGGGATAAACCCTAGCTGTGGTGATGAACTTAAGATAATGGTTAAATTATCTGAAGATAAGAAGATAATAGAAGACATATCATTTATAGGTACGGGGTGCGCAATATCTGAAGCATCTGCAAATATAATGTGTGCAATGTTAAAAGGAAAAGAAGTAGAAGATGCTAAAAAAACAATACAACTATTTTTAGATATGATATTTAGAAAAGAACTAGATGATGAAAAACTAATGGAACTAGAAGATGCATATGCATTTAAAAATGTTTCACTTATGCCAGCTAGAGTAAAGTGTGCAACACTTGCTTGGCATACATTAGATGAGATGCTTAAGGAGATGGATTAAGAAAAAGAATAAATGAAAAATAATAAATAAGAAAGAAAAAAAGAGTGTGAAAACACTCTTTTAAAATATGTCTTAAACTTAATTAACTTTTAACTTAATTATTATATATGGTATTGGGGATAAAAAAGCCTTCCTTTAATGTGGAAAGCTCTTAATTTATATATCATATGTATATAATTTAATCTTTTGTATTTTTAGAGATATTTATACATCAGACAATTCATCTAAGCTAGTAATGTTTAGTGGTGGAATAGTCTCTTTTTTAGTAAGAGGTCTAGGTACTTCAATTGGATTGAAGTTTTCACCATCATATGTTTGTATTTTAATGTCTTTTGTAAAAATGTCGGCATAGCTATAATTGATTACATGGTCATTTTCATATTTTACTCTGAAGTAGTCACCATATGTGTTTTCAATTTTAGCTAATTTTCCAAGCTTTTTTCCCCTTTTACTTATTGGTTCTACAATTAATATTTCTTCACCAATTAGGTCAGAGAGATTGCTCTTGATTTGTTCAAAATCTGATTTAATATATCCCATTTTTTACCATCCTTATGTATATTATATTTCTAAAATTTTTCAGAAATATTATTTGTTAAATAATTAAGTTATTAATATAACTATAAATAAGATACCAGCGATTTTGAAATGTGTCAAAAAAGATTTTAGCAAAAAAGACATTTATTCATTTTTTGTTATTTAAATATAAACACTTTTAACCATTTGTTAAATTTGTGTTACAAAATTGTAACTAAACATAACTTGATGTTATGTTAAATTAATGAAAAAGTAATATTTTTTTATGAAAAAACACACAATACTATGTAATTCAATAATTGCTTAAAAAAATATATAATGATAATATATTAAAGTATATGAAAGGAAGAAATATGATATTTGAAGATACATATATTAGAAGTAGAGGGGAAAAGATATGTCTTTCAATCTTCTATAATAATGAAGAAATGAAAAATAAGAAAAAATCTAAACCATGTATAATATTTTTACCTGGAACTATGGCAAACCCATTTACATATTGGGATTTCATAGAAGAAATGGTTAAATATGATGTAGTAGTAATAGGAATAAACTTTGTAGGACATGGTAAGTCATCTAGAGAAAAGTTTGATTATACAATGTCTGACTTAAAAGCAAATGTAATAGATACATATAATTTTGTAAAAGATAATTTAGAAGATTATGGAACAGAAATAGTATTATTTGGACATAGCCAAGGTGGAATACTTGCTTCTACAATTATAGGTGAAGGATTAGATATATCTAAATATATTTTAGGTAATGTAATTGTATCTAATCAAAAAGGATTAAAAGAAATAGTTGGACTGAATAATATGCCAAATATTCTAATGCCTGTAATTAAATTTTTTATTAAAATATATGGAAAGATATTTAAAACAAAACAAATTGGATTCTATGATTATGTAAAAATAGAAGAGCCACAAGAAAATGAAGAATATGCAGATGACCCACTAAGAATAGATAAATATCCTATGTGTATGGTTACATCTTTAATTACACTAAACACTAACAACTTAACTAAATACAATGACAAAGATGAAGTAGTTGCAATATTTGCAAAAGATGATCCAATATTTCCACTTGCACTTGAAAAAGAAGCGTTTGATTTAATTAATGTTAAAAAGAAGAAAATGATAATAGTAGATAGTGATAAGCATATGATATATACAGAACATCCAAAGAAAACAGCTAAAATAATATATGATAATACAATAGGAGAATACAAAAGATCGGTTGAAAAATATGATAAAAAATGATAGAATAAAATAAATTAAATTAAATCGATGATAATCTTAAAAAGGAGGCATAATTATGTCTAAGAGAAGAAAAGAAGTCTTACCAAAAATTGAAGCACAAAGAAGATCTATTAGAGAGCATATTGATAAGTATAATAGGTATCCGGATGAGGGAGATAAGAAATTTGCACTAGATACTATTAGTAGGTGTCAAGAAAGGATAGAAGTTTTAAAATATCAATGCTCGCAGAGTATAGATGACTCACGGGAAGATGATTGGGAATCATAGGTTTTAATAAAAATTTGAAAAAAGATAAAGCGATTACTATAGTGTAGTCGCTTTGTTGTTAAAGGAGAAATAATGGATAATCATCAGTTAAGCAAGGAAGAATTAAGAGATACTAAAGTATCAAGAGATGAATTTAAAAATATTGAAAGAACAGAAGTATATATATTATTAGATAGCTTAAAGGTAGCACATAACATTGGTACAATACTAAGACTATCTGATGCATTACTAATTAAAAAGGTATACATATGTGGAGATACTATCGTACCACCTAATTACAAGATAAGAAGGAGCTCAAGAGGATCAGAAAAGTGGGTACCTTGGGAGTATGTAGAAGATGCAAAAGAAGTTATTAAAAAACTTAAAAAAGAAGGCGTTGAAATTACAGCAGTAGAAGTAACTAATGATAGTATTGATTATAGAAAATATATACCTAACTTTCCAATATGCTTAATACTAGGAAGAGAATATGATGGAGTATCTAAAGAACTTTTAGAACTTTCAGATAATACAATACACTTACCAATTAATGGAATGTGTAATTCCATTAATGTATCAAATGCTGCAAGTGTAGTTATGTATGATACATATGATAAGTATGAAAAACATATTGATAATAATTATAATTA
>CABTXJ010000069.1 GCA_902488785.1 uncultured Eubacteriales bacterium
AGTTCAGACGTGTGCTCTTCCGATCTTATCTGGAAAAGAAAATGAAGAAGTTGAAAAAGTAATTTTAGAATTATTAAAAGGATTAGGCATAGATAAGAAAAAGTTAAGAGAAGAGATAGAAAGTGGAAGTGCATATTTAAAATTTAAGGAATTAGTATCAAATCAAGGTGGTAACTTAGATGAGTTTATGAAAAAGTTTGATAAACAAAATAATGAAGAAAACTCATATCCTGTATATTCTAAAAGTTCTGGAAAAGTTAAAAAACTTTCAGCAATAGGAATTGCTAAATCTGCATTTATTTTAGGAAGCGGAAGAAAAGAAAAAGAAGATGAAATAGACTATTTTTCAGGAGTAAGACTTCTTAAAAAAGAAGGTGATGAAGTTTTGGAAAATGAAAAAATAGCAGAAATATATATAGGTAATTACATGAAAGAAAAATTAGGAAATGACGAAGGAAAAATCAAAGAATTAATTGAAGAAAGTAAAAGATTAATATATTCATCATATGAGATATTATAGAAATAGTAGGGGTTTTGTGATATCATCTATATATGAAAATTATAGATATGAAAACAATAGAAAAAAATAATGTATTTGAAGAAGAAATCAAAAACTCTAAGTTTATCACACATATATTTAAAATATCTAGTGTAGAAGAAGCAAATGAAATTCTTGCAAAAATTAGAAAAAAGTATTATGATGCTACACACAATTGTTATGCATACAAGTTAGGGGAATATGAAAAAGCAAGCGATGATGGAGAACCACAAAAAACTGCTGGTTACCCAATATTAAATGCAATTAATTCATATGGTATAACAAATGTATTAGTTGTAGTTACTAGATATTTTGGCGGGATATTATTAGGCACTGGTGGCCTTTCAAGAGCCTATGGAGGTGGAGCAAAGTCTGTAATAGAAAAGTGTAAGATAATATCATATGAAGAAGGATATTTAGTAAAAACAACAATAACTTATGAAAATGTAGATAAGCTAAATAATTTTTTAGAAAATAATGGTATTGAGGTTAAAGAAATTAAGTATTTAGAAGAAGTTATATACTATATATATTTAAGAAAAAGTATAAAAAAAGAATATATATTATTTCTAGAAAAGATTACAAATAGCAAAATAATTGTATATGATAAAAAAATAGAAGAAATAGATAAAGAAACCATAGACAATTCTAAGAAAGTATATGAAGAATTAGAAGAAGTTATGGTAAGAAAGTATGATTAAAAGAGGTAAAATTGAATAGAGAAATGTATAGATCGGACATGTTAAGTCCAGAACCAAATGATTTTGTTGAGGAAAAAGAAGAGATAACTTTAAGACCTAAGACGTTAAATGAATACATTGGTCAAACAACAATAAAAGAAAAGATGAAAATATATATTGAGTCTGCTAAAAAAAGAGAAGCAAGCCTAGATCATGTTTTATTATATGGAGCACCGGGTCTTGGAAAGACAACTCTTTCTAATATAATTGCAAATGAAATGAATGTACATATTAAGGTTACATCAGGGCCTGCAATTGAAAAGCCGGGAGATTTAGCAGCACTTTTAACAAATTTAAAAGAAAATGATATACTTTTTATTGACGAAATTCATAGAATGAGTAAGTCGGTAGAAGAAATACTATATCCCGCGTTAGAAGATTTTTCACTTGATTTAATGATTGGAAAAGGAGCAAGTGCTAGATCAATTAGATTAGACCTTCCGCATTTTACTTTAATTGGAGCTACTACAAGAGCAGGAATGCTTTCTACTCCTTTAAGAGATAGGTTTGGAATAGTAGAAAAACTTGCTACATATAATGTAGAAGAATTAGATATGATAATTAGAAGAAGTGCAGACATATTAGGTGTTACTATAGACAAGGATGCATCAAAGAGTATAGCATTAAGATCTAGAGGTACACCAAGAATTGCCAATAGATTACTTAAAAGGGTTGGAGATTATGCAACTGTTTTAAACAATTCAAATATAACAAATGATGTTGCAATGCATGCATTATCTAAACTTGAAATAGATGATAATGGCTTAGATAATTTTGATAGAAAAATATTAAAAACGATTATTGATATATATAATGGAGGACCAGTAGGAATAGTTGCTCTTTCTACAACACTTGGTGAAGAAAGAGATACTTTAGAGGATATATATGAGCCATACTTATTGCAATTAGGATATATTGCAAGAACTCCTAAAGGAAGAATTGCAACACCTAAGGCATATGAGTATTTAGGAATAGATAACATCGAGTAAGAAAAAATTAAAATAGAAAAATAAAAATAAAAAAGAAATGGAAGAAATATGCTAAATAGTATTAATATAATAGATAGGAATATATATAATCTCTTCTACAATTCAGGAGATATGAAAACGCAGAATATAATGAGAGGCTTAACAGCCTTTGGTGAACCAATTATTGCCACAATAATTGGGATTATTCTGATTGTAGCAATATATTTTCATGTGAAAAGAAAAGCTAAAGAAGAAACATCATTAAAAGTTAAAGATATATTTGGAAACTATGTGCCAGTAGAAGATGAAACAGAAGATAATATTTTTTTAGAAAATGAAGAGGAAGTTATTGAAAAAAACTTAATTAGAAAAAATATAATATTTGTACTATCTACAATAGGTATAACACAAATTACTACGTATATAATGAAAAACATTATAAGGAGGGCTAGACCTGAAGAAAACATATTGAAAAATGGTATAGGTGGATTTAGTTTTCCTAGTGGGCATACAACTATAATATCAACATATTCTGCGATACTATCATATTATATATCTAATTCAAAAATGAATGTATTGCTTAAGGCAACAATAATAGTATTATTATTCCTATTTAGCGTATTTGTAGGTTTAAGTAGGATGTATTTAGGAGCACATTATATGTTTGATGTAATATTTGGGTTAATAATTGGTTGGGGAATACCATTAATAACTATGAATGTATTTGATAAAAGGAAAAGAGATTAAGATGAAAGAAAAGAAAGTATTTATGCATACATGTTGTGCACCATGCAGTGTATATTGCATAGACTTATTAAGAAAAGAAGGAATAGAGCCAGTAATATATTGGTATAATCCAAATATCCATCCATATACAGAGTATAGGAAGAGAAAAGAGACATTAGAAAATTATGCAAAAAGTATTAATGTTGAAACTATAATAGATGATGACTATGGTGTGATAGAATTTACAAATAATGTAATTAAAAAAAGCAATATAATAGATAGATGTTCAAAAGTATGCTATGAAATGAGACTTGAGAAAACGGCAAAAGAGGCAGCAAAAAGAGGCTATAAGAATTTTACTACAACACTTTTAGTAAGCCCATACCAGAATACAGAAAAATTAATTGAGATTGGTAAGGAAAAAGCTAAAAAGTATGGTATAGAATTTTTAGTAAGAGATTTCAAAAGTGGATTTAAAGAAGGTCAGGAAAAAGCAAAATCACTTGGACTATACATGCAAAATTATTGTGGGTGCATATATTCAGAGGCAGAAAGATATAATAAGTTTAAGATAAAAAAGGTAAATATTGGCAAGATGCAAAGAAAAGATAATGTGTCTTACGAAGAAGTAGAAGAAAAAGTTATTGATTTATTAAAAGAATAGTTAACAAAAGTAATTGACATAATATAGTAAAATGTAATATAATATACATATATGATAGTTAAAATAGTTTAACTATTAGGCAGTCAAATAAAATTAAGATTTTATTTTATTACATGAAAGGATATATTATGGCAGACTTTGCAATAGACAGAAAAGAAAAACTTTATGAACTAATAGTGAAATACGAAAATCTCACAAAATATTACGTCATAAAAAGACCAGTATTTTCCTCAAATCATTTTGAGGCAATATGTGTAGCAAACCTATTAGGATTTGAAGAGCATAAACTTAAACCATTGTATAAGTGGTGTGAAGATTATGAGTTAATGATTGGAGGACAAGGACTTATTGAAGTTAAAGAATACAAAGGAGATATAGCAAAGTAATAGTAAAGAAGCATCTAATAGGTGCTTTTTTATTTGGTTTTAAATAAGAGAATTAAAAAGATAATATATAAATATAAAAAATATATGATTTATGATATACTTTTATATAATAGGAAAGAAGAAAATAATTAGAAAATAATATAATTTGAAATAGATAAAAGAAAAGGTGGAATATGGAAAAAAAGAAACTACTATTAGTAGATGGAAATAGCATAATGTTTAGATCTTTTTATGCAATGATTAATTCAAGATTCACTGCACCAGATGGAAGACCAACAAATGCTATATATGGTTTTCTACAAACAATTTTAAAAATTATAGAAGAAGAAACACCAAACTATATTGGTATATCTTTTGATATGGCAGCACCTCTTAAAAGATTAGAAATATATAAAGATTACAAAGCTGGCAGAATGAAAATGCCAGAAGACCTTGCAGAACAAATGGTAATGATAAAAGAAATATTAAAAGATATGAATATACCAATATATGAAAAGGCAGGAGATGAGGCAGACGATATTAATGGAACACTAGCTAAAGCATTTTCTAAAAGGGGATGTGATGTTTGTATCCTTACTGGAGATAGAGACTATTTCCAATTAATAGATGAAAAAATATATATTAAATA
>CABTXJ010000070.1 GCA_902488785.1 uncultured Eubacteriales bacterium
CATGTGCTTCATAATGTTTACACCATCTTCTTACTGTTTCTATACTTGGAATATTAAAATATTTAGCGGTACTACCGTATCCATAATGTTCTTCTATACAATGTTTAATTACTTTTATTTTAAATTCGTTTGTGTATTTTGACATAAAAATGAACCCTCCTTATTAAACTAATTTGTCTAACAATTTGGGTTCACTTCAAAATAGTTCTCTTTTTTATGAGGTGTATAAATATATTTTATTTTAGATTAATCTAATAGTTATAATATTAGGCGGCTGTTATAATAATCATAGTCTTAATACATAATAATTGACTTAACATGCAATGTATAATAAAATATCATTACATAAATAATTATGACGTTACTAATACAAAGGAGAATTTATGGATAGTAATGAAAATGAAATTAGAAGAAGATTAAAAAAATATAATCAAGAACATTTGTTGACAAATTATGATAATTTAGATGAAGAAGGAAAATTAAAATTATTAGAACAAATAGAAAAAATTGATTTTGAACAAATGCAAAAATTATATAATCAAGCAATAAGTGAAGTTGATTTTGAGAATATTGAGATAGAACCAGTAGACTACGTTGATAAATCTAAGATGACTAATTCTGAAAAAGAACAATATCTAGAAAAAGGAATTGAATCAATAAAGGATAAGGAGTTAGCAGTAGTTACTATGGCAGGAGGACAAGGGACTAGGCTTGGACATCCTGGACCAAAAGGAACATATATATTAAAAGATGGAAAATCAATATTTGAATTATTATGTGATCATTTAAAAGATGCAGTTAGAAAATATAATACATTTGTGAATTGGTATATAATGACAAGCGAAGCAAATTATCATGATACTGTACAATTTTTTGAAGATAATAATTACTTTGATTATCCTAAAAATTATGTGTTTTTCTTTAAACAAGGTCAATTACACATGGTAGACGAACAAGGAAAAATACTTTTAGATGAAGAAGGATTTGTTAAACTTGCAGCAGATGGACATGGTGGAACACTTAATGCAATAAAAACAACAGGTATTTTGGATGAAATGAAAAAGAAAGGCCATAAGTGGATTTTTATATCTGGAGTAGATAATGTTTTGGCAAATTTAGTAGATCCATTATTAGTAGGCTATGCAATAGCCACTAAATCTGATATAGCAGTTAAGTCTGTAGAAAAAACAGATCCAAAAGAAAAAGTGGGAGTATTTTGTAAGAAAAATGGAAAAATTGGTGTTATTGAATATACTGAAATTACTAAAGAAATGGCAAATATGAGAGATGATTATGGCTCTTTAGTATATGGTGATTCAAATGCACTGCTACACTTGTTTAATATAGATTCATTAGATGATATATGTGAAAAGAAATTACCATATCATACTGCACATAAAAAATCTAACTATATGAATGAAAAAGGCGAAATAGTTAAAGCAGATAAACCAAATGCTTATAAATTTGAATCATTTATATTTGATTCATTTGAAATGGTACCAAAAGTTTCAGTATTAAGAGTTAAAAGAGATGAAGAATTTGCACCACTTAAAAATGCAGAAGGATCAGATAGTCCGGAAACAGCTAGAAAATTGTACACAGATTATATGATAAATAGCAAGGCTAAAGAAAATTATGAAAAATGGATGACAGACAAAACTTTTGATGACGAAACTAAAAAAGAATTAGCTTCAATATCTAGTAATAAATTAGAAATAAGAGACAGATTTTATAAAGAATTAGACTTCGGAACAGCAGGCCTAAGAGGTGTAATGGGTGCTGGTACAAATAGGATGAACAAATACACTGTAACTAAAGCAACACAGGGACTTGCAAATTATATCAAATTAAAAGGAATGGAAGATGATGGCGTTGTAATAGGATATGATACAAGAAATCATTCTAGAGAATTTGCAGAATATACTGCATTATGCTTAAATGCAAATGGTATAAAAACATACCTATTTGATAAGGAATATCCAGTTCCTATGGTATCATATGCAACTAGAATACTTAAAGCTGCAAATGGTATTATGATTACAGCAAGTCACAATCCGCCTGAATATAATGGATATAAAGTATATGGAAGTGATGGAGCACAAATTTCTGCACCAGTAGATAAGGAAATTATTGAAGAAGTTAGAAAAATCAAAAAATATTCTGACATTGAAATGATGGATAAAGAAAAAGCTATGCAAAAAAAATATTACCAAGTAATAGGTGAAGCATTAGAAAAAAGATTCTTAAAAGAAATAATGTCAAAAGAAATATTAAATGATGAAAAAATACAAGAAGTGAAAAAGAATATGAAGGTTGTATATACACCACTTCATGGTACAGGAAGAGGACCAATACAACATATACTTGAAAAAGAAGGGTATGATAATGTCTATGTGGTGCCAGAACAAGAATTACCAAATGGAAATTTCCCAACAGTTGAATTTCCAAATCCCGAGTATGTAGAAACATTTGAACTTTCAAAAAAATATGCAGATGAAATAGGAGCAAACCTTTGTGTGGCAACAGACCCAGATGCAGATAGACTAGGTGTAATGGTAAAAAACGAAGAAGGAAATTTTGTACACTTAACAGGAAACGAAGTAGCGGCAATACTTATTGAATATATACTTTCAATGAAGAGTAAAAAAAGTGAGCTACCAAAAAATGGAGCAATTATTTCTACAATTGTTTCAACAGACTTAACAAAGGCAATAGCTAAAAAATATAATATCAAATACTTTGAGACACTTACAGGATTTAAATATATAGGAAAACATATACGTGAATTCAAAGAAGATAATTCATACGAATTCATATTTGGATATGAAGAAAGTTATGGA
This sequence comes from uncultured Eubacteriales bacterium, assembly GCA_902488785.1. Taxonomy (GTDB): domain Bacteria; phylum Bacillota; class Clostridia; order TANB77; family CAG-508; genus JABCPO02. The sequence continues at coordinate 2,841 of CABTXJ010000070.1, forward strand.
TACCTATATGGAACACATGCAAGAGACAAAGACAGTATAGCAGCTGTATCATTATTGTTAGAATGTGCTGCATATTATAGTATGAAAAACATGACATTATTAGACCAATTAGAAAAAATATATAAGAAATATGGATACTATATTGGAAATACAATAACTACAACTATGAAAGGTGAAGCAGGTGAAATTGCAATAAGACAATTAATGGAAAAAATGAGAAATAATATTCCTGAAAGCATCTTAGGAATAAAGGTTGTTAAATATTATGATTACAAATTAGAAAAAGTTAAAGACATGCTAAATGGAACTGAAGAAAAAACAACTTTACCAAATTCAAATGTAATATATTTAGAATTAGAAGATGGAACATGGATTGCAATAAGACCATCTGGAACAGAACCTAAAATTAAATTATATTTAGAAACAAATTCAAAAGATAAAAAAGAAGCTGAAGAAAAGTTAAGTAAATTAGAAGAATATGTTAGAAAAATAACATTAACTTCAGAAACAAAAACTAATAAGTACAATTTAAAAAGAAATGTTAAGAAATAATAATTATTAAAATGGTTAGTTAATGATTATAATAATAAATTAAATTAAAGATAAATAGGGAAAATGTTCCCTATTTTATTATGCTTCTTTATTTGTTTATTTATATGTTTTTTTATATTTTTGTTGCGCTTAAAATTGATATTGAGTTAATTATTATACTTTGCAAAAAAGTCAGTTTTAATATATAATATATATAGATTAATATTTAATCTAGTAAATACATTGATCATAATTGATTATAGTAACTGTTAAAAAAGAGGTGAAAAGCCATGAAAAAAGAAAAAATTGTACTTGCTCTAGTTGGAGCAACAGGACTTGTAGGTAGTACTGCAATTAAAGTTTTAGAAGAAAGGGAGTTAGATATATCTGAATATATTTTTTTCTCAAGTAAAAAATCAGCAAATAGCAAGATTAAATTTATGGGAAAAGAATATATAGTAAAAGAGCTAAATGAAGAAAACTTATTAAATAATGGTATTACACATGCTATTTTTTGTGCAGGTGGAGCTGTAAGTGAAAAATTTATTCCTATAGCAAAAGAAAATGGAATAATATGTATAGACAATAGCAGTAAGTTTAGAATGACAGAAGGAGTGCCATTAGTTGTAACTAGAGTAAACAAAGAAGAAATTTTAAAAAATGCTGGAATTATTGCAAATCCAAATTGTTCAACAATACAAGCGATGTTGCCTTTAAATATAATTGATAAATTATTTGAAATCAAAAGAATAAATGTAACATCATTCCAAGCTGCATCAGGAGCAGGATTAAAAGGAATAAACGGATTAAAAGCAAGCATTAAAGGTGAAGAAAATGATGCTTTTTCTAGAAATCTAGCCAAAAATGTAATACCACAAATAGGTGGATTTGCTGAAAGTGGATATTCTGAAGAAGAAGAAAAAATAATGAATGAATCAGCTAAAATACTAGGAATAAAAAAAGGAATAGTAACTGCAACAACAGTTAGAGTTCCAGTATTAAATTCACATAGTGAAGCAATTAATGTTGAAACATTTAAAAAGATAGATTTAGATAAGTTAAGAAAAGCATTTGAAAATCAAGAAGGAATTATACTTATGGATGATCCTAATAATAATATTTTTCCAGTAGCAGAAGATGCAAATGGTCAAGACGATGTCTTAGTCGGAAGATTAAGATTAGATCATTCTACAGAAAATGCACTAAACTTCTGGTGCGTGGCAGATAATGTTAGAAGAGGCGCTGCAACAAATGCTGTAGA
>CABTXJ010000071.1 GCA_902488785.1 uncultured Eubacteriales bacterium
GCGGGGGGGGGTAGGTATTATTAAATTAAATAAGAAATGAAAAAACAAAATTAAAATTAAAAAATAAGAAGGGATAATATGCTAAGAGAAAATAGAAAAAGAAATAGCAAAAATAGAATATTAGTTATGCTAATTATATTTGCACTTGTTGCATACTTTTTTGCATTTAGCAAAAATAATATAAATACAAATAATACAAGAAGTATTAAGAGTAAAGCAGGTGTAAAATCAAATAGTATCGTTAAAAGTTCTGATATAACTATATTAGATGGAATAGGACCATTTGATAGTAATAATGAACCTGGAAATGATGAAAATAATCATAATTATATAATACGCGCTAATGATACATTAGTATATTATGTACAACCATTTACTGAAATAGTAGATAAGAATAGTACAGAGTATGGTAATTTAATTATTGAAGGAAAAATAGAAAAGAAAAAGAACTTAATATGGGATAAGAAAGAAATAGGTAAGTGGGCTGAAAAGAAAATTACATATACTGAAGATGATAACTATTACTATTTCAAATGTGTACAAGATTACAATGAATTACTTGGTAATACCGTAGGAGGTGCCTCAATTAATTTACCTTTTGCCATGAAGGTAGCCGGTACTAAAAACGGAACTAAAATAGTTCCAGAATTTACTATATACATGGAAGGAAATGCAGAAGATCAAAAATACAAAACGAAACCTAAAGAAGTTACAGTAAGCTCTAAGCCAAATTATGATATAAAATTAGAAAAAACTAAAAATAGCCAACAAAAAAAGATAAATTATAATGGGAAAGAGGGAAGGGTTACTCATTATACAATAGCTGTTGGACTTAAGAAAGATAGAAATAAGGGAATAAAGGGTATAGAATACCCAACAGGTGATTTTTTAGGTAATATATCATTTAAGTCTACCTTTACTCCTACAGAAAATCCTTTTAAGGATAAAACAGAAGATATAACAAGTGAATTTGAACCAGAAATAATACAATACAAGCTAAATGCAAAAGCAGAATGTAATTTAGAAAAAATGCCTGAAAATATTAAATACCATGATGAGTTATATGATATAGATTATCCAGCAACAAAATTACCTAAAAATATATATACTACCTTTTATATTCAAGATGAAGACAAAAATCCAACAGCAGGGGATATACAAATAAATAAGCAAGGATATAATGATTACCTATTAAGATTTTATGATTATTTAATGGATGAAAAAACAATATTGACATCTAATTGTCTTACTACGGTTGGATTAATTGCTGTATTTAATCCACTTCCAGATACTACATGGAGAGAGGAATATATTAAAAAACAAAATATATCATCATATACAGAAAATGATTTGGATTATAGGTTAGAAAATGAAATATATTTAAAAAATCCAAGATATAAAAAAGAAGATGGCCAAGAAGTAAGTATAGAGAATGATTTAAGATTGTTATATACATTATTTAATTATATTAAAGGAACTTATGGGAGTTTTATAGGACCATCAGTAGGTAATAGCGGAAAAGAAGAAAATGGTATGGCATCAAATTCTAATGATTATAATGATTTTAATATATATACAAAATATTATTTAGATCAAGCGCCAGATGAAGAATATAAGATAAGAGGATTTACACAACTTACTAAATTTGATTCTAGACTTTTTTATCCAAAAGGAAGTTTTTTTGCTATTTCAACTAAATATGATAAGGTATATTGGGCAACTAAAAAAGATGGATCAGATTGGATAGATGATGAAGAAATGAATAAGACATCATATAAGGATTTAATATATTATAGTGATTTAGAAGAAGCTAAAAAACATGGAAAAGTAGTAGGATATGTGACACAAGTTAAAAATAATGAAGGTGTTTTTGATAAAGGATTAGAATACAAATTGTATGCTGATATGGGAATAACATCAGAAGCCAAAGAAGGTGATGTAGGTCAAATGATTACAGACTCATATTGGTACTTTGATGAAAATGATGGTGGAGATATAAAAGAAGGAAAGTTTGAACCACCTGCAAGTGATAAAGGATATATTATAGAAAATAGGGATTATGTTAAAACAAAGTACGATGAAAATGGTAAAAAAATATCTGGAACACATGCACCAAAAGGATGGCATTCAGGAAATTCACTCCTAATAGTTGATGTTATTCCATATGCATATATATATACAGATAAAGAAACATATAATGTATCTTTAGATGAAACTATAATTAAATTGAAAGTTACTCCACAATTATATTCAAGTTTACGAGATGAAGTAAAAGATAAGGAAAAGAAAATAAGAGTTAAAGTAAGCTTACCAAAAGGAATAGATTATATTCCTGGATCATCTGAAATAAAAGGCAAAAATCTTGAGCCAGAAGAAATTGAAAAACAAAGTAATGGAATAACTAAATTAACGTATTATTTTAATTCTAAGTTAGAAGAAAAAGAATTTGAATCTAACATAATAACATTAGATACAAAAGTAAGAACTGATTTTGGAGATAGCAGGGATATTATGTTTGAGTCATATATAAAAAATATGGACAGTATTTATTTTGAAGAAAGATGGAGTGGTCAAACAGTATACATATCTAACCTACTTGCACAAATAACAAACAAGAGTGTTAAACAAGAAGTAATAGAATACGGTCAAAAGTTTGAATACTCATTAAAATATTTCAATAGATCATTAGCAGATATAAAGAATGCAAATATGTTTGATATATTACCATACAATGGTGATAAGTATAATAGTAACTTTAATGGAACATATAGTATAGGAAATATTAAATCATCTAGTGGTTCTAAAATATACTATACTACTGATACTAAGATAAGAGAGTACAATGCTAAAAACTTTAAAGAAGCAGGAGTTACATGGAATGAATACATAGGTGGTTCTTTAGAAAATGTAACTGCAATATATACTGTAACAGATATACCGCAAAAATCAGATGTAGAGATAACATATGATATAACACCTAAAAGTGCTAAAGCAGGAGACATATATGGTAATAGACTATATACATATGTAGAAGGACAAGGAGATACAATAGACACACCAGTATATTTGGCAGTTGTAGCAAAAAGAAATATACGAGGTACTGTATGGAAAGATATTAACTTAGATGGAAAACTAGATGAAAATGAAGAAAGACTAAATAATGTTAAAGTATACTTAAAAGATGATAAAGGAAATGCAGTTAAAAGAATTGATGGAAGTACAGTAGAAAATGTGGTAACAAATTCAAAAGGTGAATATATATTTGAAGATGTACCACCAAATACTAATATAGTATTAAGTATAGACAAGCAAAATGGCTTAGAAATGATAAGAAAAATAGCAGATAACAAAGCAGGAACAGATTACAAGATAAAAGGTATAACATTAAAATCTGCAGATAAGCTATTACTTGCAAATTACAAACAAGAATTAAAAGAACAAAACTTTGGATTAGTACCAAGACTTGAAGTTACAGCAAAGAAAATATGGAATGGTGGAAAAGATAGACCAAATATAACAATGGGATTATATAGGAATGTTGAAGGTGGTAACAAAGAAAAAGTTAAAGAACAAACAATTAAAACTAATACTGGAACAAATGAAGCTACATATACATTTAAAGATTTAGATAGGGTAAATAGTGAAGGAAAAGAATACAAATACACAGTAGATGAAACAAATGTACCTGCAAATTATACTAAATCAATATCAAAAGATGGACTAACAATTACAAATTCATATAATTCACCTAAAACAAAAGTTAAAATACTTAAGAAGTGGCAAGGTGGAAAAGATAGAAAAGATATAGAAATAGAACTATATAGGAAAGTAGAAGGAAAAGGATTAGAATTTGTAAGAAGCCAGAAGATAACAACACCAGAAGGATCAAATGAAATAACATATACTTTCGATAACTTAGATAAGACTGATAATAAAGGAAATGAATACAAATATACAATTGATGAAAAAAGTGTTCCAGAAAATTATAAGAAAAGTGTAGATAATAATAACTATGTGGTAACAAATACATATGTATCACCTAAAACAGAACTAAAGGTAACTAAGAAATGGATAGGCGGAAAAGAAAGAAACGATATCAAAGTACAACTATATAGGAATGGTAAACCATACCAAAATCCTGTTGTGTTAAAAACAGATAAAGGAGTAAACCAAGTTAGTTATACATTTGCTAATTTAGATAAAACAGATGAAAATGGAAATAATTATACATATACAGTAGATGAAATAGAAACTCCTAAAAACTATGTAAAGAGTATAGATAGTAAGAATAATATAATAACAAACACATATGTATCACCTAAGGTAAATGTAGTTGCAACTAAGAAGTGGATAGGTGGAGAAAATGCTAGACCTAAAACAATTACACTTGCATTATTTAGAAAAGTAGGAACAACTGAAAAAGAAAAGGTAGCTGAAA
>CABTXJ010000072.1 GCA_902488785.1 uncultured Eubacteriales bacterium
CAGACGTGTGCTCTTCCGATCTTGTAAGGTGATTGACGTAATAAAAACAGATGAATTAAATATAATTAATGCAATATCTACTGCTGAAGGCGTACTAGTTATGGCAATTGAAGAAACAGAATTTTGTATGTTAGGTGCAAAAGTATTAGTACTAGGATTTGGTAGAGTAGGTAAAATGATATGTAAGACATTTAAAGGAGTAGGAGCAGATGTATCATGTGAAGCTAGAAAAACTAAAGACCTAACATGGATAGAAGCACATGGATACAAAGCAGTTGATTTAAAGTACTTAGAAAATGAATTAGGAAATTATGATGTAATTATTAACACAGTACCATCTATGATGTTAGATAGAAAAAGGTTAGAGTATGTGAAAAAAGATGCACTCTTAATTGACATTTCAACATCGCCTAAAGGAATAGACTCAAATGCCTCAAAAGAAATGGGGATAGAAACAAGATGGGCATTTTCTATACCATCTAAAGTTGCTCCAAAAACATATGCCAATGGTATTAAGAGGGTATTAGAAATTAATGAAATATAATATTAAAGCATTATATATAAGTGTACTTTTAATATAAAATTAATATTTAAAAAATAAATATTTAAAAACTTTAATACTAATATATATTAGTTTACATTATTATATATAAGAGTTATTATATATATAATAATAAATAAAAATGCAAAAACAAGTATAGCAAGGGGTTTAAGGCTTATGAAGATATTAATGTTATCATGGGAATATCCACCAAGAGTTGTAGGTGGAATAGCAAGAGTTGTAGGAGAGTTATCTAAAAAACTTCAAGAGCAAGGTCATGATGTAACAGTTGTAACATATAGAGAAGGTGATATGAAATATCATGAAATAGAAAAATCAGGCGTTGAAGTGTACAGGGTAGATAATTATATGATTAATCCAAATAATTTCATTGACTGGATTATGCAGCTTAATTTTTCTATGGTAGCTAAAGTAAGTGAATTAATTGCAAAAGAACAAAAGTTTGATGTCTTACATGCACATGATTGGTTATCTGCGTATGCAGCTAAAACAATTAAAGAAAGCTTTAAAATACCATTAGTTTCTACAATACATGCAACAGAAGCTGGAAGAAACTCAGGTATTAATACAGAAGAACAAAGGTATATAAATGATACTGAGTGGATGCTTACATATGAAGCAAATGAAGTAATAGTTAATAGTAATTTTATGAAAAATGATATACAAAGACTATTTGGTTTACCATTTGAGAAAATACAAGTAATACCAAATGGAATAGATTTAGATAAGTTTGATAGCTTTAAAAGAGACTATGATTTTAGAAGACAATATGCAAGAGATGAAGAAAAGATAATATTAGTAATTGGAAGATTAGTATTTGAAAAAGGAATACAACACTTAATATGTGCAATGCCTAAAATATTAGACAATTATCATGATGTTAAACTAATAGTAGCAGGTAAAGGTGGAATGGAGACAGAACTTAAACAACTAGCATATGATATTGGAGTTGCAGACAAGGTATATTTTACTGGATACCTAGCAGGGGATAATGTACAAAAAATGTATAAGTGTGCAGATATAGCAGTATTTCCAAGTACATATGAGCCATTTGGAATAGTAGCATTAGAGGCAATGCTAGCAGGTGTACCTGCAGTTGTATCAGATGTAGGTGGACTAAATGAAATAATTAAACATGGTGAAAATGGACTAAAATCATACTCTGGTAATGCAAATTCAATTGCAGATAGTGTAATAGAGCTACTATTTAACCATAAGCTATGTGAAAAGATAGTATCTAATGCAAAAACAGAAGCTATTACGCAATATAATTGGGATAGAATAGCAGAACTTACATATAATACATATAATATGGCAATAGAGAAAAACGAACAAGAAATTTTAGCTCATGAAAAAGCACAAGTTAAATCAGAAAAGATAAATAAAGAAGTTAAAGAAAAAGAAGATAAAGTTGAAAACAAAATTACTAACCTACTTAATTTCAATGATAGAAAAAAACTATATAATCTTTAATAATAAAAGAAAAAGAAATAAACTAAAATATTAAGAAACAAGAGGATACAATATGATAAATATATATGATGATATGAATAACTTAGTTTCTAATTTTAACAAGTTAGAAGAAGTTACAGAGTTTAAAAAGATACTAGAAGATTTGAAAAAAGAAGAAAACAAAGAAGTATGGGATGATATACAAAAATTCCAAAACTTAAATATGGAAATTAATAGTATGCAAATGCTTGGACAAAAAATACCAGATGAAAAGATCGAAGAATCAAAAAAAGAATATGAAAAACTAACTAATAATGAAATGGCAAGAAACTATTTTGAAAAAGAATTAGCAATTACTAATTTAGTAACAGAACTAAATAAGATATTTGTAAAAGGTGTAACAGATATATATGGTAGCATGGAAAACGGTAATAGTTAACTTGCAAAAATGCGTAAAATATGCAATAATATCATTATGATTCGATATTGCTAAGGAGGAAATAATGTCAAAAACTAAAATGTTAATAACAATAGTATATATAATTGTAGCACTTGTATTATTAGTATTATGTACAATACAAGCAAACCCAAATGAACAACCAACAGATAGCATGGTTGAAAATGCAAATGATAGCTTTTATTCTAAAAACAAGAAAAATACTGAAGAAGGTAAAAGAGAAATAGCAATAAGAATATTATCTGCAGTATTTGTAGTTTTAATTATAGCATCATACTTTGTTAAATAATTTGAAATATTATAAGAAAGAATTAGGAAATTAAAAAATATATAATTAAAAGTAATATAAGGAAAAAGAAAAGTACTTTAGGTTTAAACTTAGAGTACTTTTTTCATATTTTACATATTATTTTTAGTTTTTTCTTAAGAGCTAATTAACTAAAATCCATTACTTCAAAAAGTGATTTTAGTAATATATAATAGGTGTAGAAATGTATATAAGTTTTGAAAAAGAATAAAATATAGATTATAGGGGTAAGAAAGTATTATGAAAGTATTTGGTGATTTTCACATACATATAGGGAGAGCTGGAAATGGTAAGCCTATTAAGATAACTGCATCAAAGGATTTAACATTTGCAAATATAGTATATGAAGCTGCAAACAAAAAGGGATTAAATATGATAGGAATAATAGATTGTCATTCACCATATGTACAAGAAGATATAATTAAGTTCTTAGAAGAAGACAGAGCATATGAGCAAAAAGAAGGTGGCATTATATATGAAGATAAGATATGTGTATTATTAGGAGCTGAAGTTGAAACAATATACAAAAAAGAAAATGGGATAGGATGCGCGCATAATATATGTTTCTTTAAATACCTAAAAGACATTATGGCATTTTCAAAAGAACTAAGTAATTATCTTAAAAATATTACACTAAGTACTCAGCATACTTCACTTACAGGATATGAGTTATATAATTTAGTTAATAAGTATAATGGGATACTAATACCTGCACATATTTTTACACCATTTAAAAGTTACTATGGCAATTGCACAGATAGGTTAGAAAAAGTATTTAAAGAAAAATATGAAAATATAACTGCAGTGGAACTTGGATTAAGTGCAGATACAAATTATGCAGATATGATAAGAGAGCTAGATAAGAAGGTGTTTTTAACAAACTCTGATGCTCATTCATTACCTAAAATAGCTAGAGAATATAATGAGCTGGAATTAGAAAATATATCATTTGAAAGTTTTAAAAAAGCAGTTACAAGTAATGATGATAAGAAAAATTATATAGTTAAAAATTATGGAATGAACCCAAAGCTTGGAAAATATAATAGGACATATTGTGATGGTTGTTCTAGTTTAAGTGAAATAGTTGTAGTAGATAGGAAACTAAAAAGTGGAAAAACCAAAAGAGAAAATGTATGTAAGAAATGCGGATCTAAGAAAATAGCAAAAGGTGTAGAAGATAGGATAATGGAAATTGCAGATGGAAAGAGTATATCACCTAAAAACAGGCCAGAATATATATACCAAATACCTATAGAATTCATACCAGGGATTGGTAAGAAAACATTTGAAAAAATATTAGATTTGTATGGTACAGAAATGAATGTTTTGCATAATGTAACATATGAGAGTTTAGAAAAACAATTAGGAGAAGTTATTGCTAAAAATATAATAGAAGCAAGAGAAGGAAGGCTTAAAGTATCATCAGGTGGTGGTGGAAACTATGGTAAAATAGCTAAAAAAGAAAAGAATTAAAAAAAATTCGAAAAACTTTAAAAAACTTTCAAAAAACTATTGACAAAATTACTGTATGTTGTATAATAGTAATATAGTCAATTGCGGGTGTAGTTCAATGGTAGAAC
>CABTXJ010000073.1 GCA_902488785.1 uncultured Eubacteriales bacterium
AGACGTGTGCTCTTCCGATCTATGCAATTATTAATATCATGAATATTAAAGCATGTGCTAATAAATATCCACCTGCCACATTACTAATTGTTGGTGCAACAGATATATTATATAATCCATTTATAAACTTATGTGCTGGATCTCCAATCTTACTTGAAGCAAATATTTGTATTAACATTGCTGGGAATGTCATAAATGATGATGCAAATATTACTGGCATAACTCCTGACATTACTAGTTTTATTGGAATATAAGTATTTTGTCCACCATACATTTTTCTTCCAACAACTTTTCTTGAATATTGTATTGGTATTTTTCTTTCAGCTGTATGAACATAAACAACTGCTGCTATTACTAAAATTGCAAATATCAATATAGCTATAACACCAATTAATGCTCCTACTTTTAGTTCTCCTGCAACAACTACTTTTGATGTTAAGTTAATTAATGCAGCTGGTAATGATGCAATGATACCTGCAAATATAAGCATTGATATTCCATTACCTATACCTTTAGATGTTATCTTATATCCTACCCATGTTAGTAACATTGTACCTGTAACAAAAGTAAGTATTACAGTTATCGCAGTTAATGTTCCTGGGTTTTCAAATAGTCCTTGCTTGCTATATGCAAGATATAGTCCTGTACTTTGAAGTGTTGCAAGAACTAATGTAACTATTTTAGTTATTTTAGAAAGTTTATCCCTACCTTGTTGTCCACCTTCTTTTGCCATCATTTCAATAGATGGTACTATTATTCCAAGTAATTGAACAATAATTGATGCAGAGATGTATGGACTTATTGAAAGTGCAAATATTGAAAGTCTTGTAAACGCACCTCCAGTTATAAGATTTATAAGTCCTAAAACTCCTTCTTGTTGTCCTTGCATAATTGTTTTTAACTTTGCAAAGTCAACAAGTGGAACAGATATATGTGTTCCTAGTCTAAATATTACTATAAGTAATACTGTGAAAAATAATCTTTTTCTAATTTCTGGTATCTTCCAGGCTTTTGATATAGTACTAAACAATTAAATCACCTCTATCTTTCCGCCAGCTTTTTCTATTAATTCAGCTGCTTTTTTTGTAAATCTTTTGGCTTTAACGTTTAATTTCTTTTCTAAAGTTCCTGTTGCTAAGATTACTATACCGTCTTTTTCATTTGATATAATTCCGTCTCTTATTAAACTTTTAGCATCTACTTCTTCAGTAGTTGAGTTATTAAGCATTGTTAGTGTTACTTCTTGATAGTCTCTAGAATTAACATTTTTAAAACCTCTTTTTGGTAATCTTCTAAACATTGGTGTTTGACCACCTTCAAATCCTCTTCTAACTCCTCCACCAGATCTAGCGTTTTGACCTTTATGTCCTTTTCCAGAAGTTTTTCCAACTCCTGAACCTATTCCACGGCCAACTCTTTTTCTGTCTGGTCTAGAAACAGCTGGTTTTAGATTTCCTAATTCCATCTTGACCTCCTTCTTTATGCTATTATTTGTGTATAAGTATTTTAAATATATTAAACGTATACCATATACATATAATATAACCTTAAATATACATAAACAAATATATCATTCTATTTTTATTATATTGTATTATTTAAAATACATTATTAATTTCTTCAAATTTAACTTTTAAATTTTAATTATTATTATTATATTATTTATCTTTTATTTAAATATTGTTTAACTATTATAATATTTCATCAACTTGCTTATTTCTCTTTTTTGCAACTGATTCAACTGTTTGCATATTAGTTAAACCATTAAGTGTAGCCATTGCTACGTTTCCTGGGTTGTTAGTACCTATTATTTTAGATTTAGCATCTTGGTATCCTGCAAGTTCAAGTACAGCTCTTGCTGCTCCACCTGCGATTACTCCTGTACCTTCTGTAGCTCTTTTAATAACAACTTTTGCAGCTCCAGATCTACCAATTATGTCATGTGGTACAGATGTTTCTACTATTGGAACTTCTACTAAATTCTTTTTAGCATTATCTATTGCTTTTTTTATAGCATCTGGAACTTCTTTTGCTTTTCCAGTACCAATTCCAACTTTTCCATTTTCATTTCCAACAACTACTACTGCTGAAAATCTAAAATTTCTACCACCTTTAACAACTTTTGCTACTCTAGCGATATCAACAACTCTTTCTTTTAATTCAGTTTGCTTTTCCACTATTTTCCTCCTTTTAGGTTTACTAGAATTTTAAGCCTTCTTCTCTTGCAGCTTCAGCCAATGCTTTAACTGCACCATGATATAGGTATCCTGCTCTATCGAAAACAACTTCTTCGATTTTGTTTTCTTTTGCTCTTTTAGCTATTAATTTTCCTATTTCTTTTGCTGCTTCAACATTTGCCGCTTTAGTTTTTACTTCTTTTTCAAGTGTTGATGCAGATGCAATTGTTATTCCTTTAGTATCATCAATTAGTTGTGCACTAATATTTTTGTTACTTTTTGAAACACAAAGTCTTGGTCTAGTGCTTGTTCCTGCTATAGCTTTTCTAATACTTTTATGTCTTCTAATTCTAGCTTTATTCTTATTAAATGGCTTAATCATTTTTATCTCCTTCCTTGGCTTAAAAGGTATATACAATACCTTATATATACTATATCTTAAGGGATTATATATACCCCTTAAGCACTGAGTCTATTATGCTTTTCCTGCTTTTCCTTCTTTTCTTCTTATTACTTCGTAATCGTATTTAATTCCTTTTCCTCTATATACTTCTGGTGCTCTTTTAATACGAATATTTGCTGCTGTTTGACCTACTAGTTCTTTATCTATTCCTTTAACTATTATTTTAGTTGGACTTTCAAGATCAAATGTTATTCCTTCTGGTGCTTTAATATTTACTGGATGTGAATATCCTAAAGCTAATACTAGATCATTACCTTGTTTTTGTGCTCTATATCCAACTCCATTTATTTCTAAAGTTTTTGTATATTCATTAACAACACCTTCAACCATGTTAGCAATTAATGTTCTTGTTAAACCAAATAGTGGTTCTGTTTCAGTTGTATCTTCTTTTTTAGAAACTAATATTTGACCATTTTCTAATTTAACTGCTATATCATTTGATATTTCTTTTTTTAGTTCACCTTTAGGTCCTTTAACAGTTATATTATTTCCATCAATTTTAACTTCTACGTTTTCTGGAACTTCTATAGGCTGCTTTCCTATTCTTGACATAGTTTCCTCCTTTTTAAAGTTTATTGAATTTTAAATTCCATTTTATTATTTATCATTTAATTATTTTTAATTTATTATATTAACTATTATACTACAATTAATTGTATTATTTTTATTATATTTAATATTTTTATATACTTAATTATTTATAGTTTTTGTTATTATTTTTTATTATATATGACTATATTAGTATAGTTTTTGAAGTTACCATATATATGCTATAACTTCTCCACCTATTCCTAATTCTCTTGCTTGCTTATCTGTCATTATACCTTTTGAAGTAGAAATTAATGCTATTCCTAATCCATTAAGTACTCTTGGAAGTTCTTCAGCTTTAGCAAATACTCTTAGTCCTGGTTTACTAATTCTTTTTAATCCTCTTATAACTTTTTCACCATTTTCCATATATTTCAAAGTTATTATTAAAGAATTTTGAACTTCATTTTCTTTAATTTCATATGAATCTATATATCCTTCTTCTTTTAAAACTCTAGCTATTTCTGCCTTCATGTTTGAAGATGGTATTTCAACAGTATCAAACTTTGCTTTGTTTGCATTTCTAATCCTTGTAAGCATATCTGCGATTGGATCTGTCATCTTTTTGACCTCCTTGTTTTAATTATTATTTACCAACTTGATTTTTTTACACCAGGTATTTCACCTTTATGTGCAAGTTCTCTAAAGCATACACGGCACATACCATATTTTCTTATATATCCATGTGGTCTTCCGCATATCTTACATCTATTGTATTCTCTTGTCTTAAATTTTTGTGGTTTTTCTGCTTTAACCTTTAAAGACTTTTTTGCCATCTTTTCCTCCTTAATTTAATTATGATTTGAATGGCATTCCTAATAAAGAAAGTAATTCTTTTGCTTCTTCATCAGTGTTTGCAGTTGTTACAAAAGTTATATCCATTCCTCTAACTTTATCAACTTTATCATATTCTATTTCTGGGAATATAATTTGTTCCTTAATTCCCATAGAGTAATTTCCTCTTCCATCAAATGACTTATCAGAAATACCTCTAAAGTCTC
>CABTXJ010000074.1 GCA_902488785.1 uncultured Eubacteriales bacterium
CAGACGTGTGCTCTTCCGATCTCCAATAGATAATGCAGAAATAATTATTTCATCAAGTGAAGATTTAGCAAAACACCTTATGCCTGAAATGAGATATTTAAAAAAAGAAGAGCTTAGAGTATTGTTTTTAGATGCTAAAAATGCAGTAAAGCATGAAAAAATATATACAAGTGATAATATGTTATCAGTTGAAGTAGAACCTATCGCAATAATTAAAGAAGCAATCATGGTAGAAATGCCAAATATAATATTAGCACATAATCATCCAAGCGGACGTGTTATACCAAGCAAAAGTGATATTATATATACTAAAAAATTATCAGAATTATGTAAAACTTTTAAAATAGATTTGTTAGATCATATAATAATAGGAGATGGTAAATATATAAGTATAATGGATTGCTAAATTGGAGGAAAAATGAAGGATTGGAAACAAACAAAAATAATAATAAGTGTAATAACATTTGTAATATTAGTAACACTAATATTTATATCTAATACAAATGCAAAACAATTTGGTATTTTAAATAATATATCAACAAGTATGGCGTCTCCAATATATAAATTTAGTAGAAGAAGAGAGTTAAAAAATGAATCAGAAACAATAGGAAAAAATTTACAAAATATATTAAATGAAAATGAAGAACTTAAAAAAGAGTTAGAAGAATTAAGACTTAAAAGTAATGAAATAGATGTTTTGAAATCAAAAAACGATGAACTGGCAGAACTTCTAGGTATAAAAGATAGTTATAAAAACTATGAAGGAATACCTGCACAAGTAGTTTCTAAAAGTATTAGTAATTATGAAAAAACAGCAATTATTAATGTAGGTGAAGATAAGGGCATAAAAGAAAATATGATTGTTGTAGCTGCTAAAGGACTATACGGTAGAGTAATTACAGTTTCTAAAAATACATCAAAGGTACAATTAATAACAGATCCTGCAAGTAAAATAACTGTAAGAGTTGGTAATAGTGCAGAATCACTTATAGCTGAAGGTAATTTAGAAAATGGATTAATACTTACAATGTTGCCACAAAATAATAGAATTATATCAGAACAATATATATATACATCAGGAATGGGAGGTGTTTTTCCAGGTGGAATATATGTAGGAAGAGTTGCAGATATTATATATAAGTCTAATGAAGCGAATTCATATGTTACAGTTAATACAGCTATAGATCCTAATAGTGTAAGAAATCTATTAGTTTTAACAAATCAAAATGAAAATAATAATAAAAATAGCAATAGTAATAATATTAGCAGCCAAAATAATGAATTTGGTGCTGATAATAAAATAAAATCACAAAAAATAGAAGTTCAAAATAAACAAAATACAAAAAATGTTCAATAGATGAAAAGAGGAAAAATGAAAAAAAATATAATAATAATTTTTTTGCTTATAATTTCATATTTAGTATTTTTTATACAAATGGCTTTTTTTAATAACATAACAATGTGGGGCGTTAAACCAAATTTAATACTTATATATTTAACTTTACTTGTAACATATACTAATAAGCCGGCATATATATTTGTTGCAATAATTGCTGGATTAATTATAGATTTTTCTAGTTCATCTATTATTGGTGCTACTACATTATCACTTTTAACAGCAACGCTTATTGTAGAAAAATTCAATAATATAATATATACAAGTTCTATATATGTAGATATACTTAAAATTGCTGTAGCAACAATTGTATATGGAATAATATATTACTTATTATGTATAGCTATAAAACAATCAAATTTTGAAGGATTAGTATTTTTAAAGATTTTAGGAATAGAAATTATATATAATACATTAATTGTTATGATAATATATCCGGCTACTTCTTTTATAGGCAGCAAGCTTAAAGCAATCTATAAAAATAATAATATGTTAACAAGGTATTTTTAATTTTAGTATATTGAAAGGAAATGATATGCCAATAAATAGGAAAAGAAACATAGATAAAGCAAATAAAAAGAAAAATAAAGAAGCAAAAATAAATAAAATTGTAAGACATAGATACAGTTTTTATACATTTTTAATATATTTAGTTGGAATAATATTAATTTCATATTTATTTAAATTACAGGTAATAGAAGGTGAAAATTATAGAGCACAATCTAATACAAGACTAACTAAAGAAGTAGCTTTAGAACCAGCTAGAGGTGCAATAACAGATAGAACAGGAGTACCATATGCAGCTTCATACTTAGATTATAATGTGGAATTATATGAAACAGTTTCAGATAATAAAACTTTAAATAAGATGGCGTTTGAACTTATTAGTATATTAGAAAGTAATGATGAAAAATATAAATCAACATTTCCAATTGATATAAATAATAAGAAATATAGATATATAGAAGGTGAAAAACTAGATAACTGGAAAAAGAAAAATAAGATACCTAATGAGGCGTCTGCTGAAGAAGCATTTAATTTACTTAAAGAAAAATATGAAATAGATAAAGCAGATAATAATGATATAAGGAAAATATTAGAAGTAAGAGACCTTATGAAAACAGAATCTTTTAGCAAAATAAAACCTTTAAAAGTAACTGGCTCTATAAAAAGAGAAACTGCAATGAAATTAGAAGAAAATAGTTTTTCAATGCCTGGAGTCACTATAGTTTCAGAACCAAAGAGAACATATTTAAGAGGCTCTGAATGTTCTCATGTAATTGGATATACAGGAAGAATTTCGGAAAAAGAATATGAAGATAGAAAAGATCATGACTATAAAAATAATGATATAATTGGAAAAACAGGAATTGAAAAAACTTTTGAAGAATTATTAAAAGGTAAAAGAGGAAAAAAGCAAGTAGATACAAATGTAGATGGTACGATTACTGGAGAATATGTAACAGAAGATGCAGTTGGCGGATCTACAGTTATGTTAACAATAGATTCTAAATTACAACAAGTAGCTGAGCAATCATTAGATAGAACAATAAATAAGATGAGAAATGGTGGATTTGGAAAAAAATATGATGCAAAAGGTGGAGCAGTAGTTGTAATGAATGTAAAAACTGGTGAAGTATTAGCCATGGCAAGTAATCCAACATATACACCAGAAAGCTTTTTAGGCGGAATAAGTGGTAAAAAATGGAATGAATATAATTCATCGCTTGCACCACTTATGAATAGAGCAATTCAAGGAGTTTATGCACCGGGATCAACATTTAAAATGGTAACTGCAATAGCAGCATTAAGCGAAGGAGTAATTAGTGAAAAAACTACAGTTAAATGTAGTGGAATATACCATAGAGCACATAATCCAGTATGTTGGATATATACTTCATATAAGGTGGGACATGGAAGTTTAAATGTTGAAGGAGCACTTAAGAATTCATGTAATATATTCTTTTATGAAATGGGACATAGGCTAGGAGCTGATAAAATAGCAGAATATTCTAAGTATTTAGGACTTGGTAGGAAAACAGGAATAGAAATAGCAGGAGAAAAAACAGGAAGTGTTGCATCTAGTGAAATTGCAGAATCAAAAGGGCAAAAAATGACTGAAGGTGGAGAATTATCTGCGGCAATAGGGCAAAGTTATAACAGTTTTACTCCAATACAAATGGCAAGATATATATCAACACTTGTAAATGGAGGAAAACAAGTAAAACCTACAATAGTTAAAAGTGTAATAAATTCTAATAATGTAAGATTATCTAGAGAACAAATTAAAGAAATTATTGAACAAAAAACAGGATATAAGGACGAAAATTATAAAGATATAGAATTTCAAAAAGAACATTTAAAATCTGTATTAGAAGGTATGAGATCTGTTACAGGAGATAGAGGTGGTACTGCGTACTCAGTATTTAAAGATTTTAATATTGAAGTTGGTGGTAAAACTGGATCTGCTGAAGCTGGAAATATGACAAATGGACTCTTTGTTGGATTTGCACCATTTAATAATCCAGAAATAGCAATAGTTACAGTAATAGAAAATGGAGTTGTAGGATTTCACACAGCAGAAGTTGTAAGAGATATAATGAATGAATACTTTGGAATGAATATGAAAGAAGTAAAAGAAGATATGAGTGTAACTACAGAAAATGAATATATTATGTAATTAGAAAATTAAAATAAAAGTTGTAAACATTAATAAATGGATTATGACTTTTATTTTTTTTAAAAGTAATAAAAAATAAAGAATTATTATTTAAAAATGTTAAAATACTTTAATATATATACATATAGATCGGAAGAGCACACGTCTGA
>CABTXJ010000075.1 GCA_902488785.1 uncultured Eubacteriales bacterium
AGAAAAAGAAAGAGAAGAAGAAAGATTAAATAATGAAAAACTAAAAATACAAAAAGAAAAAGAAAAGCTAGAAAAAGACAAGGAAGTATACAAAGAAGCTAAAATAATTTTTGATAGTGCATACTATATTTTTTCAAAACAAGAAAAAATTTTAAAAGAAAAAGAAAAAGAGCTAGATGAAAATATTAAAAAATATAATATGTATCTTGAAAAATATAATGCTGGAAAAAAAGAATATGAAAAAAATTTTGAGGAATTTAATCAAAAGAAAATACTATATAATAATGCACTAAAAAATTTTGAAGAAAAAGAAAAAGAATATATAGAAAATAAGGAAAAATTAGAACAAGCTAAAAGAATAATAGAAGAAAAGGAAAATGAATTTTTTAAAGGCGAAGCGCTTTTAGAAAGTGAAAAAACAAAAGGATTATTAAAATTAAATAGAGCAAAAAAGGAACTAGAAAAAGGTGAAAAAGACTATAATGACGCAAATTCTAAGTATATTGAAAAGAAAAAAGAAGCAGATAGTGAAATAGAAAAAAATGAAAAAGAATTAAATGATGCACAAGAAAGAGTAAATTCATTAAAATTGCCAGAATATATGATACAAAATTTAAATGAAACATATGGATCAGATGGATATATGGCATATGAAAACATAACATACATGCTGGATTCACTCGCAAAAGTATTTCCAGTATTCCTATATTTTGTTGCAGCACTTGTAACATCAGTTACTATGACTAGATTTGTAACTGAGGAAAGAACAAATTCAGGAACATTAAAAGCATTAGGATATAGTGATAGAGACATAATTAAAAAGTTTTTAGTATATGGTTTAACTGCATCTGTTATTGGATCATTGATAGGAATATACTTTGGACATACATTAATACCAAACATTGTTGAAAGTGCATACTATAATAAGATATATGTTCCAGCAATGGAAAAACATTATTATCCGGGAATTGCAACAATTGGATTTTTAGCATCAGTAATTTGTGCAACAGTACCAGCTGTAATAGTAGCTAAAAAACAGTTAAAGGAAAAAGCAGCTAGATTATTATCGCCTAAAGAACCACCTTCAGGTAACAAAACATTTTTAGAATTCTTTCCTAAAATATGGAATAAGTTTTCTTTTTCAAAGAAAGTAACTCTAAGAAATACTTTTAGATACAAAAAAAGAATGGCAATGACAATTTTTGGAGTAGCAGGATCAGTAGCTTTGATATTTACAGGATTTGCTGTTAGATATTCAATAGCTTCAATTAAAGACCTACAATTTGAAGATATAATAAAGTATTCGATGATAGTTTCTAAAAATAGTTATGTAGAAAAAGAAGATAAAGAAAAAATAAATGAAATATTGAATAGTAATAATGTGGAAAAATATAAAATGGCTCATTTTGATAGAGGTACAATAGACTCACCAAAATCAAATGAAACAAATAATATATATATAATTACACCAGAAAATAGTAATGAAATATCTGATTATATTAAAATAAGAAATAAGAAAACAAAAAAACAATATGAATTAAAAGATGATGGAGTAATAATTACAGAAAAGATATCTGAGATATTAGGAGTAAAAACAGGTGATGAAATTATAGTAAAAGATTCAAAAGGAAGAGAAGGAAAAGTTAAAATAAATGGAATCGCAGAAATGTATATATCACATTTTATGTTTATGACAAAAGATTATTATGAAAAAACATTTAACAAGCCATACGAATCAAATGCATATATAGTTAATTTAAAAGATGGAAAAATGGATAAAGTAAGTGAACTTGCAATAGAATTTATGAAACTTAAAGGAGTAAAAGGAGTTGTTCAAAACAACCAATTAAAATCACAACTAGACTTTACTATACAATCATTAGATATAGTTATGGTAACTTTAATAGTCATAGCAATAATGCTAACTACAGTAATATTATATAATTTAACAACAATTAATGTATCTGAAAGAATAAGGGAATTATCTACAATAAAAGTACTAGGATTTTATGATAATGAAGTATCAATGTATATCTATAGAGAAACAATAATACTTACAGTACTAGGAATATTTGTAGGATACATAATTGGAAGATTTTTGCATTTATATATATTAAATGTAATTGTTGCAGAACATTTTATGTTAAATAGGTCATTAAATTTGACACCCTTTACTATATCTGCAATAGTTGTAATAGGAGCAACATTAATATTATATTTTATAGTAAATAATAAACTTAAAAATATAGAAATGTTAGATGCATTAAAATCCGTAGATTAAAAGATATAAGATAAATTAATAAATATAAAAGAATAAAAATAGTTGCTAAATAAAACAATTAAATAAATAGAAAATGAGAAGTAATTAACTTCTCATTTTTATTTGTATATTTTAATATTTTAATAATAAAATAGTATATTATTATATTATAATTTATATTATGTAAAACACATATCAACATAATATTGTAGAAATAATACGATTAGAGCTGATTATTCCTTGTTGCTAGTTGACTCATTATTATTTTCATCTTTTTCTTTGATATTTTTAAAAGGTGCATTAATTGCTTCTTTTAATTTATCTGCAGACTCTTTATATTTTTGTAATTCATCTTCATTTAATGGAAGTTCAAGTATATCTACAACACCATGCTTACCAAGAATTGCAGGAGTGCCTATATATATATCTTCTAATCCATATTGTCCATCTAAAAATGTTGAAATTGGAAGTATAGAATTTTCATCATTTAATATTGCTTTAACTATTCTATTTAATGAAGCCGCAATACCATAATATGTAGCTCTTTTATTTTCTATTATCTTATAAGCTTTATCTCTAACTGTTTCAAATATTTCGTTTAAAACTTTTCTATCTATTTCTGGATGTAAATCTAACCATTTTCCAAAATTAAGTCCACCTACATTACCTACAGACCATGCGGGAAATTCTGAATCTCCATGCTCACCTAAAATATATATGTGTACATTTCTTGTATCTACTTTTACTAAATCAGATAGCTCATATCTAAATCTTGCAGTATCTAATGATGTACCAGTACCAATAACTTGGTTGTGTGGAAGGCCTGAAAATTTCCAAGTTGCATAACTTAATATATCTACTGGATTTGATGCTATTACAAAAATACCATTAAAACCAGATGCCATAACTTTAGTTACTATTTCATTAAATAATATAATATTTTCAGTTAAAAGTTCTAATCTAGATTGGTTTTTATCTTTTTGAGGAACACCAGCTGCAATAATTACAATATCTGCTTCCTTGCAATCTTCGTAATCTGCAACAAATATATGCTTAGGTTCACTATACACTAAAGCATCTTCTAAGTCTAAAACATCTCCATATGCTTTATTTTTGTTTACATCCATTATACCAAGTTCTCTGCCTGTACCTTTTAGAACTGAAGCAAATGCAAAACTTGATCCAACTGCTCCATCTCCTATTAATATTATTCTTCTCTTATTTCCTTTTCTTCTTTCAATTTTAGTTTTCATTTGTAATCTCCTAATTTAATTATGATTTAATTTGCTTTGCTTTAATTTAATTAATTTAATTTAATATAAATATTATACAATAATATGACAATATATGCGTTAAATATTTAAAGAATGTGTAAAAATTAAACAATGAGAAAAGAAAATTAAATATGGAAAAAAGAAAAATAATATAATGATAGAAAAAAAGAGTAATATATGATAATATAGCTATGTTAAGGAAAATTTATGGATATAATAAGTGGATTAAATGAAAAACAAAAAGAAGCACTATTAAAAACAGATGGAGCTGTTTTGGTAATAGCAGGAGCTGGATCTGGTAAGACTAAAGTTCTTACACATAAGATAGCTTATTTAATTGAAGAAAAAAATATAAAACCATGGAATATACTTGCTATAACTTTTACAAATAAGGCGGCAAGAGAAATGGAAGAAAGAGTTGCAGGATTAATAGGAACAAAAGCTAAAGATGTTTGGCTTGGTACTTTTCATGCAATTTGTTTAAGAATACTTAGAAAGTATATAGATAGACTAGGATATACTAATTCATTTTCTATATATGACGTGTCAGAACAAAAAACAGCAATAGATCGGAAGAGCACAC
>CABTXJ010000076.1 GCA_902488785.1 uncultured Eubacteriales bacterium
AGGTCACCTGTTGGATCAAATATGGTTCAAGCATTTGTTATAGAGAATAATATAATATACAAAGATAAGCTAGAAACAAAAAATTTAATAAAATCAATAATTATTAAACTCCATGAATATGGATATATAACATTAGAAGATGATAGGATAATAATTGCAGATAAGAGCCAAAAAGAAATATGTAAATTAAATTATTCAGATAAATATATATTAGAAAAAATATATGTGGCAGACGATGATAATGATTCAATAATTACATATTCAGACCTTCAAAATGCATTTAGATTTTCATCGCAAGAACTTTTATCTAAATTATATGAAGATTATGAGATGCAAAAACAGAAATTAGTAAAAGAAGGTGTATATACAACACAAAATCATAGAGTTGATTTTTCAATGATACTTATGCTTATTCCATTATTTATTGCATATTCACTTGTAGGATATATGCATCCAATATTATCTATTATTATTTTTGTTATAATGTATATAGCGGCAAAAGTATCAATACTTTTAAGTAGTGAAAATTATTCTAAAAAAGGTATAAGTATAAAATATAGTATGGATGGATACAAAAAATACTTAAAGAGCTTAAATGATTATGTAGTATCCCAAAAGACAGGTAATTACCATGAAGAAGAGAAAAAACAGATAATAAAAGAAATGAAGAAAAGAAATATATTTGATTTTTTAAACTTTGGAAAGAAGAAGAGCTTACCAGAAAATGAAGATATACAAAAAGAAAATCAGATATATAGAGCATTTTTTGGATATGAAACATATGAAAACAGGAACGAAAAACTAGATACATTATCTGAGGCAATATGCTCATATATTGATATATTATATGCAATGGTATAAATTTAAAAAATACTGATATTTATCTATCAGTATTTTTAATGTATAAATTAAATATTTAGTTGGTACAAAAATTCCATGCCAAAATAGTGAGTAATTATAAAAACAAATATAAAAATAAGAAAAAAAGATATTACAATTTGAAATAATATGATATAATAAAGTATGTAAATTAGAAAACTAACTATAAGATATAAGGAGGAATAAATGTCAGGACATAGTAAATGGAATAACATACAAGCAAGAAAAGGGAAACAAGATGCAGCAAGAGGAAAACTTTTTACAAAATTAGGAAGAGAAATTAGTGTTGCAGTAAAACAAGGTGGACCGGATCCTGATGGTAATGCAACTTTAGCTGCTGCAATATCTAAAGCAAAAGCAAATAATATGCCAAATGATACAATTAAAAATGCTATAAAAAAAGCAAGTGGTGAAGGAAATACAGATAATTATGAAGAAATATTATATGAAGGATATGGAAAATTTGGTGTAGCATTAGTAGTAGAAGCAATGACAGATAA
Organism: uncultured Eubacteriales bacterium; assembly: GCA_902488785.1. Taxonomy (GTDB): domain Bacteria; phylum Bacillota; class Clostridia; order TANB77; family CAG-508; genus JABCPO02. The sequence continues at coordinate 1,380 of CABTXJ010000076.1, forward strand.
TAAAAATAGAACTGCAGGTGAAGTAAGACACGCATTTGATAGAAATGGTGGAAATTTAGGAACAACAGGCTCAGTTACATATATGTTTAATAAAAAAGGACAAATAATAATTGCAAAAGAAAATTTAGCATATAGTGATGATGAAGTAATGGAAATTGTAATAGAAGCTGGTGCAGAAGACATGAAAGTCGAAGATGAATATTTAGAAGTAATATGTGAACCAAGAGATTTTGCAAACATATTAAAAGCACTAGAAGAAAAAGGTATTAAAATGGAACAAGCAGAAATTGTGCAACTTGCAGAAACTAAAATATCTTTAACAGAAGACCAATATGCTAAAATAGAAAATCTAGTAGAAAAATTAGAAGAGTTAGACGATGTGCAAAATGTATATCACAATGCTGAAGAGGAATAATTTTAAAATAATAATATAATAACAAGATGAAGGTATATTTAACTATAATTGCTTTCATCTTTTTTAATTGAAAAGGACACTATTAAATGATAATATTTAATATATTAAATGAATAAAAATTAAAACAAAAAATAGAAAAAAGACAAAATAATAAAAAATATTTAATGTAACTAACAAATCAATATGTTGCATATTTCTTGAATAGTAATATGCATATTGGTAAAATAATATAATAATGAAAATAAAAAGAAATTAAGAGTGGTAAGATGAATACAATAGATGATTTAAATTCACAAGAGACATTAAAATTCATGACGCAAGAATTAGAAGCGCTTGATAAAGAAAAAAATAATAAAGAAGAAAACAAAAGCAAAAAGAATATTCAGGAACTAGAAGCAGAAGTTAGTAATACATCTAAGTTTATGAAAAATGTAATAATGCTAATAGTTGCACAAGTATTAGTTAAAGTTTTTGGATTAATATACAGGATTGTAATAGTAAATGTACCAGGATTTGGTGATGAAGGTAATGGATATTATGCAACAGGATATGAAATATATGCATTACTTTTAGCTATATCAAGTGTTGGTATACCATCTGTTATATCAAAGCTTGTATCTGAAAGAAAGTCAATAGGTGATGAAAAAGGTGCAAATAGAGTATTTAAAATAGCAAGCAAGTTATTTGTAAGTATTGGAGCAATACTAGGATTGTTACTATACATATTTGCAGATTTTATATCAATTAAATTACTAAAAGTGCCAGATGTAGCACTTACCCTAAAGGTATTAGCACCTGCTATTATGTTTGTATCATGGGCGTCAGTAATTAGAGGATACTTTAGTGGATTAGAAGATATGAAACCTACAAGTATTAGTCAAACATTTGAACAGTTACTTAATTGTACTTTAACTATAGCACTTGTATATGCAGTAAGAGGAAAAGAAGCATATATGATGGCAGCTGCAGGTAATTTAGCTACAACAATATCTGTTATCATAGCCTTTTTATACATTTTTGTATATTACAAAAAAAATAGGATTAAAAAAGCAAGCAACAAATTTTCAAAAGAAGATATATTAAGAGATAGGGATATTGCAAAAACTATATTATCACTTAGTATACCAATTACATTATCTTCTTTAATATCAATATTAAATACTTTTATTGATACATTCACTGTAAGTCAAGGTATACAAAAAGCATTAAGTGGATTATATAATCAAAAAGAAGTATTAGAGCAAAAGGCAATGGAAGCAAAAGGATTGCTTTCTAAGATAAACACAATAGTAGGACTTCCACAAGCTGTAAATATTGCAATATCTACTGCAATAGTACCATCAATATCAGGATTTTTAGCTAAAGGACAAAAAGATAAGGCAATACGAAGGATAAAAACATCTATGAATACTACAATGCTTATAGTATTTCCAGCAGTTGTAGGATTATTTGTATTATCTGATCCAATACTAAAATTAATGTATCCAAGCGCACCAGATGGTGGATTAATAATGAAAATACTATGTATACCTACAATATTCATATGTTTTAGCCATACAGTAAATGGAGCTCTACAAGGGTTTAATGATTTCAAAGCGCCGATGATTGCAGTAATTGTAGGAGCTGTAATTAAGATTGTATTAAATAGTATATTAATACCAAATCCTAAGATACAAGTATATGGAGCTACAATATCATCTGTAATAACACAGATTACAGCGTTTACAATTACATATACAATACTTAAAAAACGAAGTGGTTACAAACTAAAAATATCAGAAGTATTAAAACCACTTATGGCAGCTATAATGATGGGTGTATGTACTTTTGCTGCATATTATTTCTTAGAAAGATATATTGGTTCAAATAAGGCGGTATTAGTATCAGTGTTTGTAGCACTTATTACATATATACCATTTCTACTATTATTTAACGCATTAGATGAAGATACAATAAAAGCACTACCTAATAATAGAATAATGAGAATAATTAAAGAAAATAATAGGAAAAGAGAAGTAATTAAAAGAGCAAAACATATATATGTACTAAGAAAATTAAATAAAAATATTAAAAAAAATATAGAAAATGATTTAGGAAATGATACAAAAAATAATACGATAAATAATTATAATAAGAAAAAGTATAATAAGAAAAAGAAGATAAAAATTAATGATGAAAAAGATAAAATAGAAGATATAAATATAGACAAAAAAGAATTAGAAAAATTAGAAGATGAATATTATAATACTTCTAATTATGATATATATAGCACTACAAGAAGAAAAAGAAAAGATCGGAAGAGCACACGTC
>CABTXJ010000077.1 GCA_902488785.1 uncultured Eubacteriales bacterium
CTGAAGGTCAAAGAAGGTATATAGAGAGTCTGTCTTCTTATGCAAGACAATTTTTAGGCATAATGGAAAAACCTAATGTATCTAAAATTACAGGACTTTCACCTGCTATATCTATTGAACAAAAAACAACAAATAATAATCCTAGATCAACAGTTGGAACAGTAACAGAAATATATGACTATCTAAGACTACTATATGCAAGAGTTGGTGTACCATATTGTCCAATATGTGGTAAGAAAATACAAAAGCAAACAGTTGATCAAATAGTAGATAAGATAATGAAGTTAGATGAAAATACAAGAATACAAATATTATCACCTGTTGTACGTTCTCAAAAAGGTGAACACCAAAAAGTATTAGAAAATATATCTAAAAATGGTTTTGTAAGAGTTATTGTAGATGGTGAGATGAAAGACCTATCATTTGATGAGATAAATTTAGAAAAGAATAAGAAACATGATATAGATATTGTAGTAGATAGATTAGTAATTAAAGAAGGAATAAGATTTAGACTTGCAGAATCTATTGAAACAGCACTTAAATTTTCTGATGGATTAGTTAAAGTAGATGATCTTAAAACTCAAAAAATATATAGTACAAAATATTCATGCCCAGATCATGATATTAGCTTTGAAGATATTACACCAAGACTATTTTCTTTTAACTCACCTAGTGGAGCATGTCCTAAATGTAGTGGTATAGGATACCTTCAAAAGATTGATCCAGATCTAATTATACCAGATAAGAATCTAACACTATATGATGGAGTAAAAGCATTTGGCGCAAGCACACAAAAAAAGAATTCTACGGTAGCTAAAATGTATTTTGAGCCACTTGCAAAACATTATAGAGTAACAATCAAGGGTAAGAAGATAAAAGACCTTCCAAAGGATTTTATGGACAAAGTACTTTATGGTACAGGTGATGAAGAAATAGAAATTGTATATGAAAATATTAGAGGAAAAAGAAAATACAAACAGCCATTTGAAGGAATAATCCCTACTTTAGAAAGAAGACATCGTGAGACAAAATCCGAATCACAAAGAAGATTCTATGAACTATATATGAGAGAAATGCCATGTGATATGTGTAAAGGAAAAAGACTTAAAGAAGAAGTACTATGTATATTAGTAGGTAATTTAAACATATATGAACTTACAAACTTAAGTATTATTGATATTAGAAAAAATTTAAAAGAATTATATTTAAGTGAAAGTGAAATGATTATAGTAGAAGAAGTGTTAAAAGAACTAGATAAGAGACTTACATTTTTAATTGATGTAGGATTAGGATATTTAACACTATCTAGATCTGCAGGTACATTATCAGGTGGTGAGGCACAAAGAATTAGGCTTGCATCACAAATTGGATCAGCATTAACTGGAGTACTATATGTATTAGATGAACCAAGTATAGGTTTACATCAAAGAGATAATGATAAGCTTCTTATGACACTTAAAAAACTAAGAGATATTGGAAATACAGTGTTAGTTGTAGAACATGATGAAGATACTATGAAAATGGCAGATCAGATAATTGATATTGGACCTGTAGCTGGAGCAAATGGTGGATATTTAGTAGCACAGGGAACAGTAGATGATATTATGGCTGTAAAAGAAAGTATTACAGGAAAATACCTATCTGGTGAAAAGAAGATAGAAGTACCTAAAAAAAGAGAAAAAGGTAATGGCAAGAAGATTACAGTAAAGGGTGCAAGAGAGCATAACCTAAAAAATATTGATGTATCTGTGCCGCTAGGTACACTAACTTGTGTAACAGGAGTATCAGGTTCTGGTAAGTCTACATTAGTAGGAAGCATAATATACAGTGGAATAAACAGGGAGCTAAATAATAAGTATCAGGCAGTAGGCGAATTTGATAAAATAACAGGAATAAAAAATATAGATAAGATAATAAATATTGATCAATCACCTATAGGAAGAACGCCAAGATCAAATCCTGCAACATATACTGGAGTATTTGATCACATAAGAGATGTATTTGCATCAACTGCAGAAGCTAAATTAAGAGGATACAGTAAAGGTAGGTTTTCATTTAATGTATCAGGCGGAAGGTGTGAAGCATGTAATGGAGATGGTGTTAAAAAGATTGAAATGCATTTCCTATCTGATGTATATGTACCATGTGAGGTATGCGAAGGAAAAAGATATAACAAGGAAACATTAGAAGTTAGATACAAAGGATATAATATATCTGAAGTATTAGATATGACAGTTGAAAAAGCATATTCTGTATTTGAAAATATACCAACAATTAAAAGAAAATTAGAAACACTAATACAAGTAGGACTATCATATATAAAGCTGGGGCAACCATCTACTACACTATCAGGAGGAGAGGCACAAAGAGTAAAACTTGCAACAGAGCTATCTAAAAGATCAACAGGAAAAACATTATATGTATTAGACGAACCTTCTACAGGACTTCATTCAGATGATATAGCAAAATTAGTTAAGATACTAAAAGAACTTGTATCAAAAGGTAATACAGTTTTGGTTATTGAACATAATTTAGATATAATTAAAACAGCAGATTATATAATTGATTTAGGACCAGAAGGTGGGAAAGATGGTGGAGAAGTTATTGCAAAAGGTACTCCAGAAGAAGTAATTAAAAATAATAAGTCATATACTGGTAAGTATTTAAAACCATACTTAGAAGAAAAAAGCAAAACAAACAAAGAAACAAAGAAGACTACTAAAAAGGAAACTATAAGGTAGTTAAAAAGAAAAACAAAACAAAAGAAAAGAATATATAAGGGATGTGATATGGAAAAGTTTGAATCAAAGATAATAAGTGAAATAAGAGATAGGATAAATAAAAGTAGCAGTGAAAATAATAGGAAGATAAGGATTGTACTACCTGAATATAATGACAAAAGGATAATAGATGCAATTAGCAATGTAAAAGATGATATAGATATAGTATTAGTAGGAAATATAGAAGAAACTAAAAAGATTATAGAAGAAAATGGTATTAATTTAGATATAGAAGACATTACATATATAGATATTAAAAAAGTAGATGAAGCTAAAAAAGAAAAATATGCTAAATTATTATATGAAAAAAGAAAACATAAAGGCATGACTTATGAAGAAGCTAATTCATTAATAGAAAATGAAGTATATTATAGCTTTATGATGCTTGAAAATTCTGATGTAGACGGGCTAGTAAGCGGTGCAGCTCATTCTACTTCTGAAACTTTAAGACCAGCTCTTCAGATAATTGGGAAAGATGAAAAATATAATCTAATATCTGCATTTTTCTTAATGGAAATGAAAGAAGATATGAAAGATATGCTAAACTTAGAAGATGTATATGTATTTTCTGATTGTGGTTTAGTTGAAAATCCAGATGCTTCACAGCTTGTAGAAATAGCCAAGCAATCTGCTTCTAGTTATAATATGATTACTAAAAAAGAAGCAAAAGTTGCAATGCTTTCATACTCTACTAAAGGAAGTGCACATTCTATCCTTACTGAAAAAGTAGTAGATGCTACAAATATATTAAAAGAAGAAAGTAATTTACATGTAGATGGAGAGCTTCAATTAGATGCCGCTATCATACCAGAAATAGCAAAAAGTAAGGCACCAGAAAGTGAAGTTGCAGGATATGCAAATACACTAATATTTCCAGATTTGAATGCAGGTAATATTGGATACAAATTGGTACAAAGATTTGCTGGAGCAAATGCATATGGTCCACTTTGCCAAGGACTTAAAAAACCAGTAAACGATCTATCTAGGGGATCAAATGTAGAAGATATAATAGGTGTTATATATATAACAGCATTACAAGCAACAGGTAAGTAATTAGAAAAATAATTAAATAAATAGAAATAATAGAAATAGAACAATAGTAAAGCCTTTAAATACAATTAAAACCTACTCAATATCAATTTTAAGTGCAACAAAAAGGTTAAAAAAAGTATAGAAAAAAATACAGAAACATAATAAAATATCAATAAACCAATTTAGAAAGGATATTTTAATTATGAATTCTGTA
>CABTXJ010000078.1 GCA_902488785.1 uncultured Eubacteriales bacterium
GGAATTTATTTAAATTCAGAAACTATTGAATTATTAAGTATAATTCAATGTGAAAATATAGAAGAATTAAAGGATTTTGCAATTAATTGTTCTCAATTAAATATTTCTGAAGAAGATTTAACAAGTTGGAATGGTAACGATATTGAGGATATAAAAAGAATGCTTGTCGAAAAATATAAGAGTACATTAATACCAATGGAACAAAGTATTAAAAGCAGAAAAAATGTTTTGGAATCAGTATTAAAACATTCAGGAATTAATGCTGATGAAGTAGATACATATATTTCAGTATTGCAAAATGATGGTTATGAAGGTATTAAGAAAAAATTAAAAATAGAGCATCCTGAAAGCTATGATATTTTTACGGAAAAAGCTCATAGATTTATTGCAACAGAAAGAGATCAAATGACAAGCATAACATATGAAGAATTATTTGGAATAAATGATATTCTATCTAATCATAATACTATTCTAATAGGAGCAGGAAGGTATTATGATATTACAAAAAAAATGTATGATGAAGATATACCAAATATGGAAAAATATGATTTTTATTATGCTCAAAGAGGATTAGATTTTTGCAATAGAAATGGAATGTATGCAAGATATCATACCTTATTAGATAAACAAACTATGGAAGACCATTTAATAGGTAAAGAAAAAGAGTATGTTTTAAGAGAACTGCAAGAATATGTAAAGAAATCTATAGATTTTATTTCAAAATATAATGAAGAACATAAGATAAATGGAAAAGGATTAATACGTTCTGTAGATTTGTTTAATGAGATAATTTCTTTTAATGAACCATACAAAAATATGTGGCAAGAATTATACGGGATTTCTAATGAAGAATTAGTTAGCACTTTTCAATATGCGTTAGAAAATAAACCAGATGAAGTAACATATGTATATAATGAACCGTTTTTAGAAAATCCTGAAAGAAGAAATGCGGTAATAAAACAGTTATCTCAAATTAATGAACTGGCTCCTGGATTAATTGATACAATTGGTACTCAGATGCATATTGAGATGACACAAAACACAGATGATATTAGAAATTGTTTTGAGGATCTTAAAAGACTAGAACAATTAGGAATTGGAACTCAAATAACAGAATTTGATATGTGTTTACCAGAAAGATTTATGTTTGATGAAAATGGAAAAATCCGTTCTGAGAAGGATTTGGTAGAAATTATTAATAGTAAAATAAGTAAAAGTGGTATTACAATTGAAAATATAGCAGAGTTAAAATCAATGAGAATGAATGAAATTTCAAATGCTATTGAAGAAACTGAAATACAGTTAGATGGAATAACATATTGGTCTATAAATGATATATTAGATCATAATTTGGAAAGAACTAATAGAAAGACCTATGAACAAGGTTTGCAAAGGGATATAGCTAATACAAGGTATTCAGGATTATACTCTGGACTAGAAAGAAGTAAAACTATTTCTACACAAATATTAGGGCAAGAAACTTTAGAAGAACAAAATGAAACTTCATTCTTAGATGAAATAGAACAAGAACAAGAAATACAAGAAAGAGTAATTATGAACCAAAGAGAGAGTCAAGAATATGAACGAGATATATAGGAGAATTATAATATGATTGATATTGAATATGCAAATGCATATAGTGAAGTATTAGAAATATTAAAATATATTCCAATAGAAGATTATGATAAAATACCAAAAAATAGAATTAATTTGTTTAAAACATATGCAAATAAAGACCATGCTTTTTGCTATGATACTACTAAAACATTAGATGAACAAAAGGTATCAAAAATAGCAAAAGGAATTATTGCGATTTTATTTAGAGATTATTGGGCTACAGAAATACAAAAAGAAAAAATTATTGCCAAACAAAATCATGATAGAATGCAAATTATAGAAGAAATATACAATTATGATAATAATTTTAAGAATAACGAAAAAAATATTGTGGATGCTACCTACCAAGAGCAAAAAGCAGATTTAATAGAAATAAATAAGATTAAATGGTATAAAAAAATATGGAATTCTATAATAAATTTTTTTAGTAAATAGTCTGTTAATATATATGTATATATATAAATTGATATTTGTATCAATCATTATGAGAATAAAAAAGTTATAAATAACTGCTTCGTTGACACTAACAAAAAATATGCTAGATGCATTAATGTATCTAGTTTTTTTAATGTTTACAATTTATTTTCATTATTATATTCTTATTATAATGGGATAAGAGACAAGAGAATAAAAAAACAAAGAAGAGAAAAAAATAAATATAAATAATGGAGATAGCAAAATTTATGATAGATATGTTAATAGATAATTATTGCATACTTGATTTAGAAACAACGGGGCTTTCATGCATTAAAAATGAAATAATAGAAGTAGGGATATTAAAGGTAAGAAACAACGAAATAGTAGCAAGATATTCAAAGCTTGTTAAGCCAAAGGCAAAAGTTAGTAAAAATATAACTAAAATAACTGGTATAACAAATGAAATGTTAGAAGATAAGCCTGTTATTGAAGAAATAATAATAGAAATCCTTACGTTTATTGGAGATGATGTAATTATTGGACATAATGTATTATTTGACCTAGGTTTCATATCTTCTGTAATTGAAATGGACTTACCAAATATGTATATAGACACGGTTATGTTTTCTAAAATTACATACCCAGAACTTAGAAGACATAGGCTAAGTGATTTAACTAATTATTTAGGTATATATACAAATACACATAGAGCTATAGATGATTGTATTGCAACTAAAGAATTATATGATGATATTAAGAAAAGGAATATGTAATGGAAAAAGAAAAGAAAGATTTAAGTAACTCAAATATTTTAAATAACTTAAATGAAGAGGATAAAAATATTATAGTAATGGTATATTATTATAGGTTCTTATCAGAAAATCTATGCGAGTATATAGATAATGTTGAAAGAGAAAAAAGAAACTTATATTTTAAGTATGCTGAAAGTGATAATAACTATAGTGATGATAATATAAAAGATATATTAGATAGTAAAAAGTACTATATATCACCAGATTTATTATTTGGAAATTTATTTAAAAATATTGAAGAAAAAAGTAATAAGGAAAAACTAATTAAAGCAATAGAAAGTATAGTAGATAGTGCAAAAAGCATAGAAGAAAATGATATGCAAAAAGATATATTGTATATTTTTAATAACTATAAGGAACTAATAGGAACTATCACAGATTCTAAGTTAGATAAAATAATACATATGGTATATGATAATGATTTTTGCATGTTAGGAAATAGGTTTGAAATAGAAAATATGGATGAAATACTAAAAAAGTATAATTATACATATCTACTTTCTAGAAAACATATTAATAGGTCAAATAATACAAATGATGAAATAACTAAAGAAGAGTTTGATAGGTTAATTGAAGAAGGTGAAAAACACTTGGGAAAGAAATATATATTTGGAGCAAATGGACCAGATAATTTTGATTGCTCATCATATGTCTGTTATGTATTTAATAAGTCAAATGTAAGAAAGATGGTTAGATGCGATGCATGGGAAATATATAATTTTTATGCAGATCCAATACTTCCAAGAGAAGCAAAAAAAGGAGATATTGTAGTATTTCATACAACATATGAAACAGATAGAGCAATTACACATATTGGAATATATGTAGGAGAAGGAAGAATGCTTCATACAGGTCACCCTACACAATATTCTATGTTAAACGAAGAACACCATCGGAAACATTTTTATGGTTTTGCAAGAGTAAAAAGCAAAGAGTATATTGAAAACTTTGATATATCTAATTTTGCAGATTACAAAGATTGGAAAGAAGAAAATATGGAAAAAATAA
>CABTXJ010000079.1 GCA_902488785.1 uncultured Eubacteriales bacterium
AGACGTGTGCTCTTCCGATCTAATTTCTAAAACAAGCTTTTTACCTAATTTATTTTCTCTATATTTTGGTTTTACATACAAACGCTTCATTTCACAGCGACTCTTTGAATGGCGATGATAGGCAACCATTCCTATCACCTTTTTCTTTTCTACAGCCACTAAAAGTTCTCCTTCAGGAACTGTATATTTTTTTGCTGGATTTTATAATTCCTCATCAATATTTTGAAAAGATAAATCACGTCCCAAACGTTTTGTATATTCTATAATTAATTCTTTTACTTGATCTAGATAATCAACACTATTACATATTTCCATAAAATCCTCTATGTACAAACTTATTTTTTTACATATATATTTTCTATTATCATTGTATCATCCCATATTTTTGAACTTTCAAAAGCGATTACTTTTTCTTTTCCTTTTAAAATAAAATCATGTTTTTGGATATCTACAAGGTCTTTATTTTGATAAAAGAAAACAATAGCTTCCCCATAACATTTCTTTTTATCATTTTTTGTTTTCTTAATGCATTCATTTAATTGTTGTAAAGAAATATCAGTTATTCGATCAACATCAAAATTATTATACTCTTGATATTGGGTACTTTCTTTTGCTTCTATTTCATCATAATAAGTATCTTTAAATTCATTTTTCTTAAAAACGAAAACACTTTGTTTACTTGCAGGTAAACATTTTATTTTTTGATCTTTTAATGATAGATCAATTGGCTTATTTGAAGTATTTTTCAAAATCAAAATAACTTGATCATCTATTTTCTTTGTTTCAAATGAATATAATTTATTTTGTTGATGACATCCTGTAAAAAGTGTTATCAAAATAATGAATGCACATATTTTTATAACCAAATTTTTCATAGCTTTTCTTCCTTTTTATATAATCTACGTCGAAGTAAAACTTCTAAAATAAGATCAATAAATACTGTTACAAAATATATTGGATAATAATTCCAATATTTATCTTTTACTCTATTCATTTCATGAATTGGATTTTGTATAAAAGCTAATGCAATCAACAGTATTCCTAAAACATTAGAAATTCTAATAATGATCAATCCATAGTTATTTTCCTTATTTAGCAATTGTATAATTTGTCCTACAATACGTATAAGAAAAATAATTTCTATCGCTATCCAATAAAACATAAAATTTCATTCTTTCCTTTACATGCAGGCAAGAGAAAGCCAAATCAATGAAAGACAAAATACAACTACTGCTATTAAAAATAAAGTAACCCATAAAGCATATTTTCCAACATTTCTTTTCATATTTTTCTCCTTATTATAATTTTTAAAAGATTTTATTATATATTTACTTACTTTTCAACAATACAATGGTTATTAAAATATTATTTTTCTATCAAAAAGTTTATTGCTTTTTTGGCGTTTGAAATAGGATAATAGGGCGTGCTTTTCTTTGTATTATCTTTATATTCTATTTCTAAACCTTTTTTATTTCCTTTTTTTGGTAAACTTCGATAATAATATCCTGAATAATCTTTTGCATTTTGATCATTAAACTCTAAAAACACTCCTTTTGCATAATAAAATACATAGCCTTCAAATTCTGGAGATACATATCGAAACCCCTCTAATTGTCCATCTTTTAAAAAACGTACTGCTACAAATTCTTGACAAGCTTTTTTATTGTCATCTTTTGATAAAAATATGTGATATTCAAAATAATCACCTAAACTACTTCTGCCTCCTATCAATCGATGATCTCCCATATATTTTTTAACATCTTCTTCTGTAAAATTGCTATTCAAATCCATAAACATTTTTTGATAAGGGCTATATTTTATGATTGTTTTAGTATCATCTAATAAAATATCCTTATTAGATTTTACACTACATCCACCTAATATTACTCCCATAACAAACAGTAATAAAATCATTTTTGCTTTCATTTTATTTCACCCTTCCTTGTTAAAACCACTCAAACATTTAATTATTAATTAAATACGTACGATATTTTAAATATAAAACCATATTAATGATCAAACCAACGCACATAAAAGTTATGGCACTTGAATAATGAAACATTGTCATAATTGAAAAATGATACATAACCAAATCAATTACAAGTAATCCAAATAAAAGAAAAGTATTTCTTTTAAGATCAATACATTCTTTAGAAACAACCTTTTTAATCATCATAAAAAAATAAACAAATATTATAAAATAAAACAAATAATGTATGACAACTGATAAATTATAAAGCAAGCCTACTTCCCCATAAATGGGATTTCCATCCGTTCCTATTGTAATCCAATGGGTAGAAATGTAATTATCAAAGTATTTAAACGCTAATAAACCTATTATTTCAAAAACATAGCTTAAATAAATAAGACAAACATCATATTGTTTCTTCATTTTCTTTTCCTCCATCCATAATATTATGAATTAAGGAAGCGCTTTCCTTACTTTCATTATACGTCTTTCTACCATTAAGTCAATTATACTTTTATTATAATAGTATCTTGTTTATAATAATTCATATGTTATAATCAATTTGGGTGATAAAAGATGGCAAAATCTAACAGTTTCTTTAATATTGATATGCTTGTTTTAAGTTTGTTGAAAGTAAAGGATTGTTACGGATATGAATTAGTAAAATTAATTAAAGAAATTTCCAATGGCTCATTAGATATTAAAGAAGGTACTCTTTATCCTGTTGTACATAATTTATTAAAAAAAGAATATATTTCAAGTCGAGATGAAATCGTTAATAAAAAAATCAGAGTTTATTATCATATTGAACCAATTGGAAAAGAATATTTAGAACAAACAATTATTGAATTTAGAAAGAATATGCAAGGTGTATTTGAAATCATTGCATATGGTGAAGGCAAAAAAGATGAGTAACGATATAAAAAAATATATAAAATATGTTAAAAAAATTATTCCAATCTATTCAAAAGATAAAAAAGAATTTATACAGTTATTAACACAAAAAATCATTGAATTTTCTAATGAACATGACTCCTGTAGTTATCAAGATATCGTAGATGAATTTGGGAGTCCTAATGAAGTTGCTGGTTCTTATATTGAAACTTTAAATAGTGACGAAATTATAAAGAAACTTAATAAAAAGAAAATTATAAATATTTTTATTTCTGTCATAATTATTTTATGCATAAGTGTTTGGGGATTTGAAAGATATCGAATCAATCAATTGATTGATGAAGCAAAACATACAAAGATGAAAACATATACAGCTGAAGAATATAAAGAAAAAATAGCAAAAGAAAAACAAGAAAAATAAGTATTTAAATTAGGAGTAAAAAATGAATAAAGAAATCAAAAAATATATAAAATATGTTAAAAAAATTATTCCTTTTTATTCTAAAGATAAAAAAGAATTTCTAAAGTTACTAACACAAAAAATCATTGAATTTTCAAATACTCATCCTAATTGTACTTATCAAAATATCATAGATGAATTTGGGAGTCCTAATGAAGTTGCTGGATCATATATTGAAAGTTTAGAAAACGATGACATAATAAAGCAACTTAATAAAAAATATATTTTTAAAACATTAGTAACCACTATTATATTTATATCTATTGGTATTTGGTGTTTAGAAATTTATCATTTCAACAAACTCTACCAAGATGCAAGAGATAGTATTCATGGATATTGGGTAGAAGAAATCACTGAAGATAGTCGCATAGAAAATGAATAAGGCTCCTTTTAGAGCCCAATGGAGTCAACTTAAGAAGTTGGCTCTTTTTTTGTTTTTAACTCATATAAATATATCAATATGCATTTGTAGTTAAGTATATATAGATTGTATACATTTAATTATATGG